>JALWOO010000391.1 GCA_027083485.1 Amylibacter sp.
TGCGCGGGGCGAGGAAGTTGACCTCGGCCAGGCAATGACCCATGTGCAAGACCACGGCATTTCCTGTAGCTTTTGCCATGCGGTCAGCAACGTGAACCTGCAAAAGGACGAAAACGGCCGCTATCCAGCGCGGATTTTTGACAAGGTCGCGCTGGAAAGCAACCCCGACACATGGCACGGGCCTTTTAACACCGACGAGGCCGCCCATGATGTGGTTCAAAGCGATGTTTTCCGTTCATCCAAAATTTGCGGGGCCTGCCACCTCAATCAGGAAAAACTGCTGTCAATTTCCACCTATGACGACTGGAAGACCGCCTATGATGCGGGGACCGTCACACAAACCTGCCAGGGATGCCATATGCCGCTGATCGAGGGCGCTGTAAGCGTTGCCGAGGGTGGTCCGAAACGCACAGGTATGCGCCAGCACACCTTTGTAGGCTCGCGCGACCCTGAAATGCTGGCCAGCGCGCTTTCGCTGGAGGTAAACGCGGATGTGGTCGACGGAAAACTGGTGGTGAATGCGGTGGTCGAAAACGTGGGCGCAGGGCATACGGTTCCCGGCTCCTCGCCCATTCGCAACGTGATCCTGAAGATCGATGTCACCGATGAAAACGGCAATCCGCTGGAATATGCAGGCGGGGATGCGGGGCGTTTGCCGCCGCTGGCAGGCTTTGGCAACCCCAAAACCCACGAGCGTGGCCCGCTTGATTGGGCGGGTATGCCGGGCAAGATGTTTGCCAAGGTCTATCGCTCAGCCGTGGTGCCAAAGCTGGGGCATCCGATGGTGGGGGTTGGTGGCTTTGCCGCCGAGGCCGAGGTGTTCAACACCCTGCTGCAACCGCGTATGCCCGATACCAGCCAGTATGCCTTTGCGCTTCCCGAGGGTACCGGCACCGTCAATGTGCGGGCGCGGCTGGTGTATCGCTGGGCCTTCCGCCCCATTGCAGCCGCCAAAGGCTGGGATATGCAAGACCTGCCCATGGGTGAACAGTCTCTCACCGTTGCCGTGGCACAATAGACGACCGAGACTTGCGCTCGGGCTGTCTTGTGCGGCCCGGGCATTAATATCGGGCATTAATATAATGTGGCCGGACCGCCCCTTAATAAGGATTTCTCATGCGTAATATCTTCAAAGCCCTGCTCATCCTGCTCTCCCTTTCCAGCTCTGTGCTGGCACAAGAGGCCCCCGACTTTCTGGTGCCGTCCGAATGGCTGGAAGAGCATATCGACGACGATAACCTGACCGTGCTAGAGGTGCGTTATTACCCGCATCGCTACCTGACAATCGGCCATATCCCCGGGGCAGTGCAAGTGGCTCGGTTCTTGGATCT
>JALWOO010000392.1 GCA_027083485.1 Amylibacter sp.
TTGCCCATGCCCGCCGCCCCGGGGCTGCCTTGCAGCGGCAGGTTGACCAGATCCACATCCCGCGCCAGCGGCACATCCTGCCATTCCAGCTGCGGATGCCCCATGTTGACGCTGAACAGCCCGTCACCGGCCCGTTTGACAGCCAACAGGCCGCGTTCGGTGCGCAAGCTGGCGGCATCATTTCCGCTTTCATCCAGTATCAACCGCGCGATACAGCGGCTGGCATTGCCGCAGGCTCCGGCGACAGAGCCGTCAGAATTCCAGAAGGCCACATCCACATCGGCCCCGTCGGTTTTGGTCAATACGGCCAGCTGATCAAACCCGACACCGAAATGCCGGTGCCCGATTGCCCGTGCCAAAGCCGCCGACATGGGAAATTCCATACGGCGCGCATCAAGAATGACAAAGTCATTGCCAAGCCCGTGCATCTTGAGAAACGGCAAGCCGTTTTGGTGTTTTTCAGCGTTATTCATAGGCCCGCTATACCCGACAAATAAAAATCATTCCAGAGGCGTAAATTTCTCAGAATTGTTCTTGACGCCCCCCGTATCGCAGCCTAAACAGCCCCCACAGTGAATGTGGGCCCTTAGCTCAGTTGGTAGAGCAACTGACTTTTAATCAGTAGGTCGATGGTTCGAATCCATCAGGGCTCACCACTGTTTTTCCTTTTAAAACAGTGGTGTTAGGGCGTTTTTTACGCCCCTTTATTTATCTGCCGTTTTCGGTATCGCTTCGGTATTCCTGATACCTGCGTTGGGTGACTATATGATCTGCCACGTGTTTTGCATCATGCCAGACGCCCCAGATAAAACTTGATCCTCGGCGCGATTGCCATGGCAGGCCAAGAAAATAGATCCCCGGTTCGCTGGAAACCCCGCGCTGGTGGTCGGGTTTGCCGTCTTTGTCGAGCGCCTCGGCCGGTAGCCAGCTGAAATCCTGCGAAAAACCCGTGGCCCAAAGGATCGTTGAAATGTTTTCCTGCGCCAGATCCACCTGCCGAATCGGATGGGTCATACAATCGGGATCGGCTGCGATTCGTCGGGCTTCGGGTTCCGGCGGTAAATTCAGCCCGTTGCGAATGACATAGGCGTCGGCGGCATCCAGCATTGACAGATAACTGGAGTCACCGGCGGCAATATTTTTTGCCAGATCATCGGCAAAATCCATGATCCCGCCGGAAAAGGCCTGTGTCATGCCGACAAGGGTTATTCCCTGCGCCGCAAGGGCGCGAAAATCAACGGTGTGGCCACCATGGGCACCGCTGACCGCGATTGTCACATGTTCGGTGCCCGGTTTCATCGCCGCGATGTCCCACAGGCCCAGTACCCCG
>JALWOO010000393.1 GCA_027083485.1 Amylibacter sp.
AGATCCCATAACGGTAAAGCTCTTGATAAACGGCCCGGCCATCGCAGGATTTTTAATCATGGCAGTGTAGTCACCCACCTGAAACACCAGTTTTCGCGTGGTATAGGCCATACCCAAACCCATCATACCCAACCCCTTTTTGCACCACTTTTCCCAGTTGGCTTCACTGGCGCGCAAATCCCAGCTCAGTTCGCGGCCATCATAGGCACCGCTTTCGCTGACATGGCCATTTTCCACCTTGATAAACCCACGCGGTTTGTCTTCACCCTGAAAACCATAGCCAATCACCGAATTGAAATTGATCTTGGCAAGGGCGTCGCCCAGATCCGGGTCCGCATTCCATGCTTCCCCAAACTCCGCGAGCCACTCTTCTGAAAATAATGCTGACATTCTATCCCCCTGTGTTGTCCGCCATGGCGGTTTTATTAATTTAAGCGCGTTAACTAACCGCTACATTCACGTATAGGAATATTTGTAAAAAATCAAGATTGCCTCGCATTCCCGAGTTCCAAACAAAAAAAGACCCGCCAAAATGACGGGCCAGTCCAGGGAGAATTTCGTGAATATCAGGCAACCAGTCGATAGCCACCGGATTCCGTTACAAGTAATCTTGCGTTGCTGGGGTCCGGTTCGATCTTTTGGCGCAGACGGTAAATATGGGTTTCCAGCGTGTGGGTGGTGACGCCGGCGTTATAACCCCAAACCTCGTGTAACAGCACCTCGCGGGCAACAACGCCATCCTGTGCGCGATACAGGAACTTGAGGATATTTGTTTCTTTTTCGGTCAGGCGGATTTTCTTGTCTGCCTCATCAATCAGCATTTTTGCAGAGGGTTTAAACGTATACGGCCCAAGGGTGAAAACCGCGTCTTCGGATTGTTCATGCTGGCGCAATTGTGCGCGAATTCTGGCCAGCAGCACAGGGAATTTAAACGGTTTGGAGACATAGTCATTGGCACCGGCATCCAGCCCCAGAATTGTATCCGCATCCGTGTCGTGCGCAGTCAACATCACAATCGGGCATTTCACGCCCTGTTTGCGCATCAGGCGGCACAACTCTCGGCCATCCATGTCGGGTAGGCCCACGTCCAGAATAACCAGATCGTAAATGGCTTCTTTGGCGCGCTCCAGACCGGCGGCACCATCGCCTGCCTCGAATACATCAAATTCTTCGGTCAGGACCAGCTGATCGGCCAATGCCTCACGCAGGTCCTCGTCATCGTCTACCATCAGGATTTTCTTAACATTGCCCATGGGCCGGTGCTCCTTAAACTGTTGATTGTATACTTGTGCCTTATCGCGGCTTTCGGCAATGTGCCTCACAACCTCG
>JALWOO010000394.1 GCA_027083485.1 Amylibacter sp.
CCTTGCGCCCGGGCATGCATGCGGTGCTGGCCAGTCCGGTAAACCGCTATGGCCACGGTATTCTGGGGGAGACGCCGGAATGGGGCGCGCTGTGGTTTCTGGTGCAAGGCAGCCCGCAGCACGGGCCTTATGTGTTTGCCGAATACATCCTGCCAGAGAGCCGGATATTCGAAGACATTACCCCGCGTCTGGTGGATGTGGACGGGGACGGCAGCCCTGAAATCGTGGTGGTTGAGACCGATATCAAGCGCGGTGCGCGGCTGTCGATCTATGCGGTTGATATGGCCGAACCCAAGATTTCCCTGCTGGCGGCAACCCCCGCGATCGGCACGGCCTATCGCTGGATGGCACCGGTCGGGGTGGCGGATTTCAACGGCGACGGGCTGATGGATTTTGCCTATGTGGACCGCCCGCATCTGGCGAAAACCCTGCGGGTCTGGAGCCTGAAGGATGGTAAATTGCAGGAAACCGCCAATTTGCGCGGGGTCAGCAACCACAATATCGGCGATGAAAGCATCACCGGCGGGCTGCGTGACTGTGGCAGCGGGCCGGAAATGGTTCTGGTGGATGCGGGCTGGCGCGATGTGCTGGCAGTGCGGTTGAACGGCGACAAACTGCGCAAGCCCTCGCTTGGCCCCTATACGGGGCCAAAATCTGTTGCGCGGGCTTTGCGCTGCCGGTAAGCGGTGTGCGGCGGACCGCACAGCTCAGGCCCTATTGGACATTACCCTAAAATTTTACCAACAATTTCCGATGTGTTTTTTGACAAGCCGGGCGTGTCAACCATGCGCTGGAGCTGCTCGCGCATCAGCATTTGCCGGTTTTCGTCATAATCGGCCCAAGGCTCGAAGGCGACACACATGCGGGCGGTGGTTTGCGGGTTGACAGGATCCAGTTTTAGCAACCAGTCCGCCAGAAACCGGTAACCGGCCCCGTCCGCACGGTGAAAACCGGCGTGGTTATGGGAAAACGGGCCAATGACAGAGCGGAAACGGTTCGGGTTTTTCCAGTCGAAATCATCATGTTGCACCAGTTTTTGCGCCACGCCCAAGGCATCCGCCGGTTTGGCAGAGCCGATCTGAAAGGCAAACCAGCTGTCCATCACCAACCGGTTGTCCTGCCACTGGTCATAAAACGCCTGCACCACCGCATCGCGATGTCCGGAGCGCATCAACAGGGCAAAAGCCCCGCGTTGTTCGGTCATGTTCCGCGCGCTGTCAAACTGTGCTTTGGCGGTGGCGGCGTCATCTTCGAGCCGGTCGATCAACGAGAGCGCCGCCCCGCGCAAGGCCCGTTTGCCCGCCGGTTCCGCATTCGGCGTATAGGG
>JALWOO010000395.1 GCA_027083485.1 Amylibacter sp.
CTGGTGCTGGACGCGCTGTTGCCCGGCAAACGGATTTATTTCATCGCCACGGGTACCGGCATTGCGCCTTTTGCGTCGTTGATGCGGGATCCGGACCTGTATGAACGCTATGACGAAGTCATCATGTGCCACACCTGCCGCGAGGTTGCAGAGCTGAAATACGGGGCCGATCTGGTGGCCTCTCTGGCGGATGATCCTTTGATCGGGGAATTTGTCGGGGACAAGCTGCGCTATTATCCGACCACCACCCGCGAAGAAAGCCCGAAAATGGGCCGCGTGACCACGCTGCTCAAGGATGGCACCCTTGCTGCCGATCTGGGGCTGGAGCCGCTGAACCCGGAAACCGACCGGGTTATGATTTGCGGGTCCATGGGGCTGAACACCGACGTCAAGGAAATCTGCGAAGCTGCCGGCCTGACCGAAGGATCCAACAGCCAGCCCGCCGAATTCGTGCTGGAAAAAGCTTTCGTCGGATAAAACAACACCATCGGCCCGCCATCCACGCGGGCCGATACGCCAAAATTCGCCAATTCCGACATGCTGCGACATTCTGGCACATTCGTGCTATACAACCTCAGGCAATCCTCCTAATGTTACAATCAGAGGGCTGATTAAGACCCTCTTTTTTAAAACGCATCACGGGGAAAATGATGACTGTTGTTAAAGAGCCGAGCTTTCGGGAATCCACTGAAATTATGTTCAACAGGGCCGTGCGCCTGATGGATCTTTCGCCCGGGTTAATCGAGAAAATCCGCATCTGTAACGCAACCTACAAGGTTAGCTTTGGCGTGCGTCTGCGCGGGGATATCCACACATTTACCGGATATCGCGCCGTGCATTCCGAACATATGGAACCGGTCAAAGGTGGTATCCGCTTTGCCACAAGCGTGAACCAGAACGAGGTCGAGGCCCTTGCCGCACTGATGACCTATAAATGTGCTTTGGTGGAAACACCGTTTGGCGGCTCCAAAGGCGGGTTGTGCATTGACCCACGCGATTGGGAACCCCATGAACTCGAACAGATCACCCGCCGCTTTGCCTATGAGCTGATCAAGCGGGACCTGATCAATCCGGCCCAGAATGTTCCGGCCCCAGACATGGGCACCGGCGAGCGGGAAATGGCGTGGATCGCGGACCAATACCAGCGCATGAACACCACCGACATCAACGCGCGCGCCTGCGTTACCGGCAAACCCACCAACGCCGGCGGGATTGCCGGCCGTGTAGAGGCCACAGGCCGCGGCGTACAATACGCTTTGCAGGAGTTTTTCCGCCACCCCGAAGATATGGCTTTGGCCGGTCTGACGGGCAAGCTGAAAAACAAG
>JALWOO010000396.1:0-897 GCA_027083485.1 Amylibacter sp.
TACAATTTTTCGCTGGCATTTGCGTTTTATCCGCCTACAAAGGGTCGGTAATTAACAAGTGAACATCCCCATGACAGAACAAACCACTCCCGGCCTGAAACACTGGCTGATGCTGCTTTCCCTTGGTGTGATCTGGGGGGGATCCTTTATGGGATCCAAAATGGCGCTTACCGGTTTTGGTCCTTTCACCGTAGCCGCAGGCCGGATCAGCATTGGCGCGATTGTTTTGACGGCAATAGCCTATGGCATGGGGCGCAAATTGCCCGGTTTTGGCAGCAAAACCGAACGCCGCGTCTGGCTGCATGCCTTTGGCATGGCCATGTTTGCCAACGCGATTCCGTTTACCCTGCTCAGTTGGGCGCAACTCTATGTCAGCTCCGGTTACGCGGGCATCACCATGGCCGCAGTGCCGTTGCTGGTGCTGCCGCTGGCACATTTCCTGTTGCCGGGGCAACGGATGAACCTGCAAAAACTTGTCGGCTTTGTGTTTGGTTTTAGCGGAGTTGTGATCCTGATCGGGCCTGCTTCGCTGATTGGCAACGGGACCACGCTGGAGTCTCTGGCGCAACTGGCCTGTGTGGCGGCGGCATTCGGCTATGCCACCAGTTCGATCATCACCCGCCTGTCCCCGCCCAGCTCCGTCATGGGCTTTAGCGCCGCTGCCCTGCTGATGGCCGCAGCCGTGATGGTGCCAATGGCGCTGTATCTGGAGGGTGTCCCCCGCATTGGCAACATGCAATCCATGCTGGGGATGCTGTATCTGGGCTTGATGCCAACGGCGGTGGCCACGGTGCTGCTGGTGCAGATCATCAATTCGGTCGGGCCGGTGTTTCTGGTGCTGGTCAACTATCAGGTGCCGGTTTGGGCCGTGGTGTTTGGCGTGGTGCTGCTCAGTGA
>JALWOO010000396.1:907-1325 GCA_027083485.1 Amylibacter sp.
GCCCGGCCAATTCATCGGCGCGCTGTCGTTGATCCTGCTCGGGCTGGCCATTTCACAGGGCCGGCGCAAGCTGAAACCGTAGGGCGTCGCCCCATAATACCTGTGTCACTTGTATTTGTCCGGAATACCGGTCCAGATTTCCAGATCATCTACCCACTGGCGTTTCGGGTTTGCGTTGCCATAGAGCTGGAACGGCATGATGAAATCCACCGGCTTGTCGTTATAGGCCGTTGGCCCGTGACGGTCGGCGATGACCTCTCCGTTAACCTTCCACAAGGCGCGGCCGTCGTTGCCACTGCTCCAATGCCAGAAAACTTCCATCAGGAACCATTTGTTGCGGGGCACCGGCACATCGTAATTGCTGATTTCCCAGAGCGGGCGATCCGGCCACAAATCCCCCTGAAAGGCCCAGTAAGGC
>JALWOO010000397.1 GCA_027083485.1 Amylibacter sp.
ATCCCAGCCTTTGGCCAATGCGGTGAGCGGGTTATCCCCTGTCCAGACCATATCGGAATTCAGCGTGAAAACCGGATTGCTGTTCAACAGGGGCAAAGCATTTCGCAACCCGCCGCCGGTTTCCAGAATATCCGGCGTTTCGCGCAGGGTTGTCACATCGGGGTGATCGGAAAGGTAGGATTCAAGCTGTTCAGCGTGATAGTGGCTGTTGACAACGATGCGGTGTAATCCGGCCTGCCTTGCGAGCTGTAGCGAATAGGAAATCAACGGTTTGCCGGCGACTTCGATCAGGGGTTTTGGGCGGTTTTTTGTAAGTGCGCCCATGCGCGTGCCAAAACCGGCGGCAAAAATCATCACGGCATCAGGTGTCATGGGCCTGCGTCCTGAGCATGTTCAAGGTGTTGGTGGTCGGTGCAGGGACGTGTTGGTCAATCCAGTCGCGCAGCTCTGCAAGCGCGGGATGGGTCAGGTCGCGTTGCAAATGGTTCCAGACACGGGGGATCAGATCGAGGTATTTTTCCTTGCCATCCCGCAAGAAAAGTCGGGTAAAAATGCCGATAATCTTGATGTTCCGTTGCGCGCCGAGGATGTGATAGGCCTTGGTGAATTCGTCAGGATCACTGCCGGAACTCCGGATATATCTTTGCAACATGCTGGCGCGCAATTCTGCGGTGGTATCACGGCGCGCGTCCTCCAGCAGGGAAACAAGGTCATAGGCGGGATGGCCGATCAGGGCGTCCTGGTAATCCAGCAATCCAACGCGTTTTATGCCTTGGCGGTTTGGTAGCCAGAGCAGGTTTTCCGCATGATAATCCCGAAGCACCAAAACGCTTTGCTCTTTGGGGATTTGTGCGCAAGTCCGGTTGATAAGGGCGTCAAATGTGCGGGCCAGATCAGCAGAAACCGATGTTCGCGATGCCGCCGGTAAATACCATTCCGTCAGCAACTGAGCCTCGCGCAGATAGGTTGCGGAATCGTAAGGAGCAATGTTTCGGGGAACAGGTTGGTGGCGCAATTCCAGCAAAACATCGATTGCGGTTTCATAGAGGGTTTTTTCCAGAACCGGATTATTCACACATCGTTTTGCAAACAAATCATCGCCCAGATCCTCGATCAGCAAAAAACCGTTTCGGGTGTCTGTTGCATAAATTTCAGGCGCGGAAAACCCCGCCTTTCGCAGAATTTCCGTAACCTGCAAAAAGGCCGGAATGCTGGATCCGGAAATCGGGGGTTCATTCATCACCACCCGCGTTTCATTGGTCTGGTGGTGGTGAAGCCGGTCATAACTGCGCGTAGAAGCATCAGCCGCCAACAGGCTACGATT
>JALWOO010000398.1:0-1840 GCA_027083485.1 Amylibacter sp.
AAACCTGAAGCTTCAGGCGCGCGCGGACATCCGGCAATCGGACTGGTATGAAAATATCGGCGGGCAATTCGATTTGGTCGTGTCCAATCCTCCCTATATTACCGAAAGTGAAATGGTGGATCTGGCCCCCGAGGTTGCCAGGTGGGAGCCGGAAATGGCGCTGACACCGGGGGGCGACGGGCTTGCGGCCTATCGTGTTCTGGCCGCGGGATTGTCACAGGTTCTGGCCCCTGACGGGGTGGGTTTTTTCGAGTTCGGGCACAGGCAAGGCCTTGATGTGACTGCAATCTTTGCCGCCGCCGGCTTTGGCAATTTGCAGCTGTTTGACGATATGAACGGGCATCAGCGGATTATTCGGGTTCAACGCTGAAAAACACCTGAAAACAGGCGGTTTTTGGCAACAGTAACCATTTATTCATTTGTTTTTGCTTGTCATAGGGGCGGGCCATACTGTAAAAGGGAGCCGTAGAGATGATCGAAGCCTCTGGCTCTCATACTCTCTCATCCAAGGAACAGATGGAAATTTTGGCTCGATGCGGGCCAGCACGCAATCAACTTAAGACCACACAAGGCAATTTGATCATATGAGATCGTCCAACAAGTCGCGTTCACGCAATAAAAATAACCGTAACCGGAACCACAATCAGAATCAGAACCATGGCGGAAATGTCGTGAACCGGGTTTTTGATAGTTCGGGGCCAGAAGGTAAAGTGCGCGGCACGCCGCAGCAGATTATTGATAAATATCAGTCTTTGGCCCGCGATGCGCAGTTGTCGGGGGATCGGGTTGCTGCGGAGAATTTCCTGCAGCATGCGGAACATTATACGCGTTTGCTCGTGACCGCGCAGCGTGAAATCAATGAACGCCGTGAGGCCCAAGAGGCACAGCGTGCAGCTCAAGAGGCACAACGTGCCGCTCAGGAAGCACAGCGTCAGGCGCAACAGGCGGCCCAAGCCGAGAAAAAGCCAGCGCCAAAGCCAGCTCCTGTTGCTGCGGATGATCAACCGGAAATTCCGGTTATGGGAACGGCAGACCTGTTTCCGGGGCAGGAAGATGCAAGCAATCTGGTACCAACACCCGAGAGCCGCCCGCCAGCTCCCAAAAGCAAGCCGCGCGCAAGGCGCAAGCCTGCCCCCAAGCCCGAGGCAAAAGTGGTTGAAACACCGCAGCCTTCGCCTGAAAACGCGGCTGAGTAAGGCCGAGGAAAACGCTATTTGTTAGGGTCAGGATTAATGGGTCCTGACCCTAACAAATAGCGTTTTCCAATTCACAGGCCAGCTTGCAAAAATTTTCCAGCGGGATTTCTTCGGCCCGTTGGGTGGGCTTTATGTCGGCGGCCAGCAGGCAATCCTCGATATTCGGATGCAGGGATTTCAGGCTGGCGCGCAGCATTTTGCGCCGCTGGCCAAAGGCCTTGGCCACCACATGATTGAGGATCTTGGCATCTGCCGCAAAGGCCGGTGTTTCGCGCCGTTCCAGATGCACCACCGCCGATGTGACCTTGGGCGGCGGGGTAAAGGCGGCGGGCGGAATTTCCATGACAATGCGCGGAATGGTCAGCCATTGGCACAGGATCGACAACCGGCCATAGGCCTTGGTGCGCGGTTGGGCGACAATGCGTTGGGCAACTTCTTTTTGGAACATCAAGGTCAGGCTCTGCCAGAATGGCGGCCAATCCGGCGGCGATAGCCAACGGGTCAGCAATTCGGTGCCCACGTTATAGGGCAGGTTGGCCACAATGCGCACGGGCTGTTGCAGATGCTCCAGAGGATTGATTGCCAGCGCGTCGCCCTGCAGCACTTGCAGGCGGCCGTTGTGGTGCTCTGATACCTCTGCCAAG
>JALWOO010000398.1:1850-5619 GCA_027083485.1 Amylibacter sp.
CGCGGGTCAGGCCACCGGGGCCGGGGCCGACTTCCAGCACATCACAGGCGCTCAGATCACCGGCTTGGCGGGCGATTTTGCTGGTCAGGTTCAGATCCAGCAGAAAGTTCTGGCCGAGGGATTTTTTGGCGCGCAGATCATGGGTGTTGATCACCTCGCGCAGGGGCGGCAAACCGTCAAGCGTTGTCATGGGCGGCCCTTTGGCTGGCCATGGCGCGGGCGGCGCGCAGGGCTTCTATGAGGGATGTGGCTTCGGCGATGCCCTTGCCGGCAATATCAAAAGCCGTGCCATGATCGGGAGAGGTGCGAATGAACGGCAGGCCCAACGTGACATTGACACCAGCGGCGAAATTCACGGTTTTAATCGGGATCAGCGCCTGATCGTGGTACATGCAAATCGCCACATCATAGGTTTCCCGCGCCTTGGGGTGGAACATGGTATCGGCGGGCAGGGGGCCGGTGATCGACAGGCCTTGCGCGCGCAGATCATTCAGCAAGGGTGCAATCATCGCGCCTTCTTCAAGGCCCATGGTGCCGCCTTCGCCTGCGTGCGGGTTCAGGCCGGCAACAGCGATGCGCGGGGATTTCAGGCCAAAGTCGCGGATCAGGGCACCGTGGGTGGTCAGGATGGTGTCGCGCAGCAAATCCGGCGTCAGGGCGGTGGGCACATCGGCCAGCGGAATATGGATTGTCACCGGTACCACCCGCAATTCGGGGGCCATCAGCATCATCACAGAGCGATCCACCCCGCCCAGTTCCGCCAGATATTCGGTGTGGCCGGGGTGGGCAAAACCGGCCCCTTCCTTGAGCACCTGTTTGTTGATCGGGTTGGTGCAAACCGCGCTGGCCTGGCCCTGTTGGACAAGGTCCACAGCGCGGGCAATCACGTCGATTACCCCTTGGGCGTTGGCGTGGTTGACCTGCCCTGCGGGGGCCGGTTCGGCAAATTCATGGGGTAAAATAGGCAGGCCCTCTGCCATTGCCGCCGGTGCCTGATCCGGCGCATTTATCGGTACAAGGGGGGCGTCAGTCGGGAAATGGCGCGCATCCCCGATCACGAAAAAGCACAATTCATCCTTGAGCGCGGCCCAGGCCTTGAGCGAAATTTCGGGGCCAACGCCGGCAGGGTCGCCGCAGGTTAGCGCAATCGGGCGGATCATTTGTAGATAATTTCCGCATCGGCCCGCAGCTCTTGCAGGTAGCCATCGCCAAAGCCGGTCAAACGGCGGTTGAACAAGGCCCCGCGCAATGTTTCGCGCGTGCCTTCGGGCAGATCGCGCAGCCGGTCACAGACCATGATCACCGAAACCGTATCCGGCCCCGTGACGACATAGCTTGCCTCGTGGCGATCCAGATTGGCCACGGCCAAGGCGATTTGGGGGGGTAGTTCGCTGGTCAGAACCGTGTCGTCGCGATAGGCGTTTTCGCCAAAGCGTTCGGATTTGGCCCGCAGATCGGCGCAGGTGTCCACATCCGAAATCAATTGGGTTGCCAGCTGGACCGCCCGCCCTTTGGCGGTTGGAATCGGCACCTGTGTGTAGCTGACAGAGACCGGCAAGGCAGGCTCTTTGGATTTTTCCTCGCGGATGGCGCGCAGCTGAAAGATACCGACCGTTTTGGCCAGGGTCACAGGGGCGGTGACTTCGCCCGGTTCCAGCGTCAGCAATTGACCCGATAGCGAAGGCGGCAGAGCGGCGACCGGCACCCAGTTCAAACGCCCGCCGCGCCCGCGTGAGGGGGCACGAGAATAGCGCCGTGCTGCAGCCGAGAAGGCGGCTTCGGTTTTGATGGTTTTGGACAGTTTTTTGATCAATTCCAGCGTGGCTTCGTTGCCGGATTCGCGCAAGGGCAGTTGAATTTCGGAAATCAGCACGGATTCCTGTTTCTTGTCCGTGGCCAGATTAAGGGTCGTATCCAGTTCTTCGTCGGAAATCCGCGCCTTGCGGCCAAAACGCGCCCCCACGACCTCGCGCCAGAGCAGACCGGCGCGCACAAAATCGCGCATGCTCTCGGGGGCGGCTCCGCGCGATTGGATATATTGCATAAGTTGCTCGCCGGTAAGTTTGCCGCGGGCCGCGAATTCGTCAATACCGGCGGCAAGGGCGTCTTCGTCAATGGTAATGCCAAGATCCTCTGCCGCCTGCAAACGCAACCGGTCGTCGACCAATTGATCCAGCGCCATTGTTTCCAAATCACCCGAGGACCCGAATGCCTTGAGCAATAATTCACGCTGTTTGATTTCGTAGTTGGTAATCACCCGGTCATTGACCCGCACCGCGATGCCATAGGGGTTAACGCCACGCGCCTGTGCCGCGCCGGAAAATGCCAATGCGGCAACCAATGGTAAAATCAATCGTTTCATGCGGTTCTACTCATCTGTTCAAAGGGCGGCGCAACGTTTTGCGTACCGCTTGTTCCGTTTCTTGTTGCCAAATCCCGCCATTTCAACGGTCAGGCCGATTTCCTTGGTCGGGCGAATGATACCAGAGCCTTCATATTGAAGCGAGAGGGAAAGGTTCACTGCCACGCATTCGTTTTCGTATTTCACCCCGAAAGCCCCGCTTGTGGGGCGGTCGGTAACGAAATTATGCCGCCATTCTGCCGAATAGGTCCAGTAATCATTGCGCCGGTACACCGCAGCAAGGCTTGCCTCGTGGCGGGGATCACTGGCTCCGGCGACCACGTCTTTTTCCAACCAGACATAGGTGCCATAGGTGGACAGCTTGTTGAAATTCAAGGTGATCTGGGCTTCGTTTTTGGACAGGTTGAAATGATTGTCAAACAACATGCGGTTGGTGAGTTCGAATTTGTTCTGATATGACAGGCTGAATGTACTGACGAAATCCGAATTTGTGCCATCCAGTCCGGTGCCCGAACTGAACTGCCCCAGATCATCGAGCCGGACCACTTGTCCGACTGTCGCACCTAGGTTCCACCCGCTCGGATCATAGCGCGTATACGACAGGCCGATATTGGCGCGCAGCCCGCGTTCGGTATTGTCAAACCCCGGAAAACGGTTGTGGGCAAACAGGTTGTTTTCCTCGAATTCGACCTGAATACTGTCCTCGTTGGGGTTGGCGCGGGCATCTTTGGGGGACCAGACCAGTTGCAGGCGCGGTTCAATCACATGGGTGACCCGATTTATCTGCCGCGACAGAGGCAGGCGAAAATCAACCGAAAGGGTCGGGGTGGTGTCGCTGATATTCGACTGGAGCACACCGGGATAGTTTGCGGTTGAATACAGGTTGTTGGCCACTTCGCCAAAGGCCGTGACCTTCAGCCCGTTGTTCAAGGTCCATTCTTTTTGCCAATCAAGGTTCAGACCGGCGCGGAAAAAACGGTTGCCGCCGGGGCGCGACAAGGTCACGGTTTGTGCGGTCAGACCGAATTTGCCGCCTAACAGCCCTTCATTCCAGGTGCGCCGGCCATAAAATTCGGGAAACACCAGCGGGATATCTTTGTCGATCTCGTTGGCGCGCAGACTCTGGATGGTAAAGGCAGACAGCGCCGCATAGCTGTTTTTGCGGGTGCGGCGCAGGGTGGCAAAGGAGGTCAGGCGATCCTGTTCATAATCGCCGAGCCGGTAGTCAGAGCGGAATTCATTGTCCGATGCGGCTTCGATGCCGAAATCCAGATAGATGTCATTGGGCAGCTGAAACCGGCCTTTGGCGCTAAAGGAACTGCGCAGACTACGGGTTGTCAGGCTGTCTTCGGCGGTGAAGCTCAGGTCGGCCTCGATCCAGCCGCGCTTGTAGCGTTTGCGATACAG
>JALWOO010000399.1 GCA_027083485.1 Amylibacter sp.
GAAATCACCAGATCGACCTCCTCGCGTTGCAAGGCGGGCAGGGCGTCGAAGGCCAGACCGGGCCGGATATCCACGTCAATGTGGTTCCAGTCCTTGCGGAATTTTTCCAGCACCGGAAACAGCCATTCAAAGCAGGCGTGGCATTCAATGGCGATATGCATGCGCCCCGCCGTGCCCCCGCGCAGGGCGGCGAAATCCTGTTCCAGCAGGGCCACCTGCGGCAGCACCTTATCCGCCAGCGCCAGCAACCGATGCCCTGCGCGCGACAGTTTCAGCGGTTTGGAGCGGCGCAGAAACAATTCCATGCCGACCTGTTCTTCCAGTGCCTTGACCTGATGGGACAGGGCGGATTGGGTGATGTTCAAAACCTCCGCCGCCCGCGCAAGCCCGCCTTGTTGGTGAATGGCGCGGATGGTGCGTAGGTGGCGAAATTCGAGATACATGCGGGAAATTCCGGATTGTTGAATGATTTCGATATTAAATATTAGAAATATGAATTTGATTCAAGTGCGGCTTTCGGGGATAAGCACCCAAACAAAAGAGGTAACAGAGTCATGTCCGCCACAGAACCCCGTCAATTCGGTCTGTCATTTGAATTTTTCCCACCCAAAACGCTTGGGGCCGGTTTCCGGTTGTGGAATGCAATTGAAACCCTGTCGGTGCTGGCTCCGGATTTTGTCTCGATCACTTACGGGGCCGGTGGCACCACCCGCCAGATCACCCGCGAGGCCGTGGGCGTTGTTGCCAAGAATTACCCCTTCAAAGTGGCCGGCCATCTGACCTGTGTCGGGGCCAGCAAAGAAGAAACCCTTGCCGTGGCGCAGGAATATGCCGACGCGGGCGCAACCGAGATCGTAGCCCTGCGCGGAGACCCGCCCAAGGGGGCGGATAAATTCGTGCCGCACCCCGAAGGGTTCTCCGGCTCATTGGAACTGATCCGCGCGCTGGCCGATATGGACAAATTCAAAATCCGCGTTTCCGCCTATCCGCATACCCATCCGGAGGCGGCCTCGCCAGAAGCGGACATCGACATTCTGAAGGCCAAGTTCGACGCCGGTGCCGATAGCGCCATCACCCAGTTCTTTTTTGAAAAGGACGATTTCCTGTTCTTCCGGGATCGCTGTGCCAAGGCGGGGATCACCCGGAAAATCATTCCGGGCATCCTGCCGATTGAAAACTGGTCCAAAACCCGCAATTTCGCCAAGATGTGCGGCACGCCGACACCGGACTGGATGGATCGGGCCTTTGCCAATGCCAAGGACAAGGAAACCGAACGCCTGCTGTCTACCGCGCTGTGCAGCGAATTATGCGATGATTTGTTGAACGAGGGCGTGGAGCATCTGCATTTCTATACCCTGAACGACCCGACTCTGACCCGCGAGGTTTGCCGCGCTTTGGGCCGGACGCTGCGTCAGCCTTCTTTGCGCGCGGCTTCCTGAATTTCGGCCTTGCAGCAATCGCTAATCTGCCCCACCTTTGCGCTGAACACGCAAAGGGGCCGATATGAACACGCCAAAACACGCCGAAACAGCCAAAGACCTGTTGTCGCTGGATCAAATCCTCACCATGTCGGGGCTGGAATTTCTGCAAGGTATTGTTGAGGGCCGCTATCCCGCACCGCCGATTTCCCGTACGCTGGGTTTTCGTCTGCACAGTGTAGAAGAAGGGATCGCACGGTTTCGCGGGGTTCCCGAATTCGATTACTGCAACCCGCTTGGAACCGTTCACGGGGGCTGGTACGGCACGCTGCTTGATAGCGCCATGGCCTGTGCGGTACAGGCGAAATTGCCCAAGGGCGTGATTTACACCACGCTGGAATTCAAAATCAACATCACCCGCACCGCGCCCCTGGGCGAAGAGGTCGAATGCATCGGCACGGTCAGCCATTTCGGCCGCACCACCGGCGTTGCCGAAGGACGCATTGTCGGGGTAAATAATGGCAAGCTTTATGCCACCGGATCCACCACCTGTATTGTGATCCGTTAACGCAGCGCGGCAATAAGCGCCTGTGCGGCGCGGTTGGGAACCTTTGTGTCGGGTTGCACGGCGTAAACCGGAATGGGGGTGACCTGCCAATCCGGCAACAGATGGCGCAAGCGTCCCGTGGTGATATCCTCGGCAACCATGTAATCCGGCGGTGTCGCCAGCCCAAGGCCCTGACGGCACATCTCCAGCATTCCGGCGATATTATCCACCTGAATCCGCCCCCCGAGAGGCACCTTGATCGGCGCGTGGTCCGGATGGGTAAAGGTTTTCGCCAAAGGCATCATCGCCAGCTTGACCCAGTCCAGACCGGCAAGTTCGCCCGGGCTGTGCAGGGCCATTCGGGCGGCGGGATAATCGGGGTGGCAAACCAGCACCCGCCGGATTGTGCCGATGCGTTGGCGCAACAGGGTGCTGTCGGGCATATCACCGGCGCGGATTGCCAGATCAATGCCCTGACCGATCAAATCCTGCTGAACATCTGAAAAAGACAGCTCCAGCGACAGGGCCGGATGTTGCTTGGCAAAACCGGCTATTTTTGCGGTGATTTCTGCCTCGATCAGCCCGCTGGGTATGGTCAGCCGCAACACCCCGCGCAAGGGGCCGCCTTTTCGCCCTAAATCCTGTTCTGCCCGCGCCGCCGTATCCAGCAATTCCTGTGCATGTACCAACAAGCGCTGTCCGGCATCCGTTGGCGTCAATTGGCGGGTCGAGCGATACAAAAGCGCCGTGCCCAGCCGGTTTTCCAGCTGCGAAATATTCTGGCTGAGCGCCGCCGCCGAGACGCCCAGTTTGCGCGCCGCCCCGCGAAAAGACCCCTGACGGACCACCTCTGCAAAGACCGCCATGGCGCGCAGGTTGTTCAGCATTGCATCGGTATCCTTAACAGTGAATCTATATTATCCATATTTTATGTAGATATCGGCTCTGTTATCAGCAAGGAAAAAGGGAATAAAATGTCCGAAATCCTTGCCATGATCCTGTTTGCGCTGGCCTTGTCGATCACACCGGGGCCAGTGAATGTGATTACCCTGTCCATTGGCGTCAATCGGGGGGCGCGGGCGGCCTTGCCCTTTGTCAGCGGGGCGACCATCGGGTTTACTGCGTTGCTGGTGGTGCTGGGGCTGGGCCTGTCGCAACTGGTGGGGCAGGTGGGATGGTTTCTGGATGTGCTGAACATTGCCGGTATCGGTTTTATCTTTTACCTTGGCGGCAAAATAGCCCTGTCTGAAAGCGCCCCCGAATTTACCACCTCCGCTGTGCCCGGTTTTCGCCACGGGGCGACGCTGCAATGGTTGAACCCCAAGGCCTGGGGGGCCTGTATTGCCGGAATCGGTGCCTTTGGCGTTGCTCAATCCCTGTCCGCGCTGATGCTGTTTAGCGGGGTGTATCTGGTGGCTTGTTTTATCGGGGTCGGGGCCTGGGCCGTTTTGGGCCAAAGCATCCGGCGCTTTTTTGACAGCCCCCGAAATCGGAGGCTGTTCAATCGGTGTGTCGGCGGCGGGTTGATGATCCTCGCTCTTGCGCTGCTAATGCAGGCTTTATGAGTCTACGCCCTAGGCGCGTTCGGAGTATTCCATAGAGATGGTGTCCACGACGATGTCTTCATCCTGACTGATGAAAGGCGGCACCATTACGCGCACGCCGTTATCCAGCACAGCCGGTTTAAAGCTGTTGGCGGCGGTCTGGCCTTTTACGGCGGGTTCGGTTTCCACCACCTTGCAGATCACCTTTTGCGGCAAAGAGGCGCTCAGGGCCTCGTCTTCGTGGTATTCGATCTGCACGGTCATGCCGTCTTGCAAAAACGGACGCCGGTCGCCGAGGATGTCGGCGGGCAGTTCGATCTGTTCATAGGTTTCCAGATCCATGAATGTCAGCATACCATCGGTTTCGAACAGGAATTGCTGGTCCTTTTGATCCAGACGCACCTTTTCCACCTTGTCGGCGGCGCGGAAGCGTTCGTTCAGTTTCGATCCGTTGCGCAGGTTTTTCATTTCCACCTGCGCAAAGGCACCGCCCTTGCCGGGTTTCACATGTGAAACCTTTACCGCGATCCACAACCCGCCGTTGTGTTCCAGAATGTTGCCGGGACGGATTTCGTTACCGTTAATTTTAGGCATTATTTTCCCACCTTCGTATGGTTGAATCTCGCTTTCGGGCAGCTATATCTTGTAGGGCTTACGCTGACAACCCACAGGACCCTGAGAGGATTTTTTGGAGCTATGCGCTGGGTGCATGGCTCCCATTCCATAAATGCACTACCGAATCGCTTTAAAATGGTCATAGTGCGCAGACGCCTGAAAAAAGACGAAATGTAAAGAGGCCAAAATGTTCGATTACGTAGACGAGACCGCGATTAACAACGACCAAGGCAAACGCTCGCAAAAGCTGTTTGCTGCTGTTGTGTTGGCCGCGCTTGACGATGCCATCGCCGATGACAAGAAATACGGTAACGGTGTTGACTCTATTGCACGCTGGGCACGCTCGCGCGATGGTCGCGAAGTGTTGATGTGTGCGGGCATTGAGCCAACCGAGCGCTGCGTCAAAGGAATGATGGAATTCGTCGGACGCGGGGTGCGGACTTCTGTGGCGCTGAGCCGCGAAGAAAGCGAACGCCAGCAGGCTGCCAAGGCTGCCTGACCAAAGGTCACAGAGATTAAAAAGGCCTCGCTTGTGCGGGGCTTTTTTTGTTCAGGCGCAGCGCTTGCAATTTAGGGGCGGACAGGGGACAATCCTGCCAATCGCGAAAGGGTCGAAATGGCGTTAAGTGTTGAACAACAAGCAAAATACTGGGGCATCGCAACAGTTGTCGCCTTTGTGGCCATCTGGGCCTTGGGTAATGTGTTGCTGCCCTTCATTGCCGGCATGGCGATTGCCTATTTTCTGGATCCGATTGCGGATCGGCTTGAGGCCGCCGGCCTGTCGCGGGCGGCGGCGACCACGGTGATTACCTTTGTGGCGCTGGTGGTGTTTGCGCTGCTTTTCATCATACTGGTGCCGCTTCTGGTGCGCCAGATAGTCGCCCTGTTCAGCGCGGCACCGGGGTATTTCGAACAGTTGCAAACGGTGTTGATTGCCAAATTCCCGACCATGATGGAAGATGATTCCGTCTGGCGTCAGGGCTTGCAGAGCCTCACCGAAACCATCCGCGCGCGTGGTGGAGAGGTCGTCAAGGCGGTGCTGGCATCGGCCTTTACCGTGGTGGATGTGCTGGTGTTTATGGTGGTGGCACCGGTGGTGGCGTTTTACATGTTGCTGGACTGGGACCGCATGGTTGCGGTGATTGATAGCTGGTTGCCGCGGGATCATCTGGAGACAATCCGGCAATTGGCCCGGGAAATTGATACGGTTCTGGCGGGTTTTGTGCGCGGGCAACTGTCTGTTTGCGGAATTTTAGGCACGTTTTATGCGATTACGCTGATGGCGGCGGGGCTGCAATTCGGCCTGATCGTGGGGCTGGTGGCCGGATTGCTGACCTTTATTCCCTATGTCGGCTCGATTATCGGCGGCGGAGGTGGTGGTCGGCCCGATCTCGCCCAGGCGGGTGGGCCGCAGGTCGATAAAGTGGATGAAATGCTTGCTCGCGTGGACGATGTGATTAGGTCGCAGCTTGGCG
>JALWOO010000400.1 GCA_027083485.1 Amylibacter sp.
GTTGACTCCAGCGTCATGGCCTTTGAAATCGCAGGTCGTATGGCCATGCGTGAAGGCATGAAGAAAGCTGGCGCGAAACTGTTGGAACCGATCATGAAAGTCGAAGTTGTGACACCGGAAGAATACACCGGTAGCATCATCGGCGATCTGACCTCCCGTCGGGGGCAGGTGCAAGGGCAAGATACCCGTGGTAACGCGATTGCAATCGATGCAAACGTGCCGCTGGCCAACATGTTCGGCTATATCAACACCCTGCGCTCCATGTCTTCCGGGCGTGCGAACTTCACCATGCAGTTCTCACACTACGAAGCTGTTCCGGCCGCGATCTCGAAAGAGATTCAGGAAAAATACACCTAGGTGCATGACCTTACGCACCGCTTACGGTGCATCCATCCTCGGTGCGGGGCAACCCGCACCACCTAATTACTAAAGGAGGCCATAATGGCTAAAGAAAAGTTTGACCGCTCCAAACCACACTGCAACATCGGCACCATCGGCCACGTTGACCATGGTAAAACAACTCTGACTGCTGCGATTACCAAGCAGTTCTCTAAAGAGTTCAAAGCCTACGACGAAATCGACGGCGCGCCAGAAGAAAAAGCACGCGGCATCACCATCTCCACTGCTCACGTTGAGTACGAGACCGAAAACCGTCACTACGCCCACGTTGATTGCCCGGGCCACGCTGACTATGTGAAAAACATGATCACCGGTGCGGCACAGATGGACGGCGCAATTCTGGTTGTTTCCGCAGCTGACGGCCCTATGCCACAGACTCGCGAGCACATCCTGCTGGGTCGCCAGGTTGGTATCCCTTCCATCGTTGTTTTCATGAACAAAGTTGATCAGGTAGACGACGAAGAACTGCTGGAACTGGTAGACATGGAAATCCGCGAACTGCTGGACTCATATGAATACCCAGGTGACGACACACCAATCATCGCCGGTTCGGCTCTGGCCGCTCTGGAAGATCGCGACGACAACATCGGTAAAGAAAAAATTGCCGAGCTGATGGCTGCTGTTGACGAATTCATCCCACAGCCACCACGCGCTGTTGACGAGCCTTTCCTGATGCCGATCGAGGATGTATTCTCGATTTCCGGTCGCGGTACTGTTGTAACCGGTCGTGTTGAGCGCGGCGTGATCAATGTTGGTGACGAAGTTCAGATCGTTGGCATCAAAGACACCCAGAAATCCACCTGTACCGGTGTTGAAATGTTCCGCAAGCTGCTGGACCGTGGTGAAGCCGGCGACAACGTTGGTGTTCTGCTGCGCGGTATCGAGCGTACAGCTGTTGAACGTGGCCAGGTTGTTT
>JALWOO010000401.1 GCA_027083485.1 Amylibacter sp.
AACAATTCCGTAATGGAGGTTTTCGCCTCCGAAGAAACCGGCACCTGGACGATTGCCCTGACCCTGCCCGACGGCATGACCTGCCTGATTGCCGCCGGCGAGGCCTTTGAAGCCGTGAACAAGGAAATCCTCAGCGGCGAAAAGGCCTGAATGCGCCCCGAACAACGGCCCTCGCGGGGGCCGCTGTTTCCCTGCCGTGCCGGCTTGACGTTAACGTTAACCACAGTGGCGCGATCACTTCTCCCCCATTGCCCCTTGCACCGCCTGTCAATTGGCAGTAGCACAACTGCGAGATTCTGACACACCTTACATCGGGAGATATTTATCATGGCCAGAGCAAAAATCGCATTGATTGGAGCCGGACAAATCGGCGGCACGCTTGCCCATTTGGCAGCGCTCAAGGAACTGGGCGACGTCGTTTTGTGCGACATTGCAGAGGGCATCCCGCAGGGCAAGGCGCTCGACATTTCCGAATCCTCCCCTGTTGACGGGTTTGATTCAGCCGTCACCGGCACCAATGATTACGCCGATATCGCCGGCGCGGATGTGTGCATCGTGACCGCAGGCGTGGCCCGCAAACCGGGCATGAGCCGCGATGATCTGCTGGGCATCAACCTCAAGGTAATGAAGGCCGTGGGCGAAGGCATCGCCAAAAACGCCCCGAACGCCTTTGTGATCTGCATCACCAACCCGCTGGACGCCATGGTCTGGGCATTGCGCGAATTTTCCGGCTTGCCCAAGGAAAAAGTCTGCGGCATGGCTGGCATTCTGGACAGCGCCCGTTTCCGCCATTTCCTGGCTGACGAATTCAAAGTATCCATCAAAGACGTCACCGCATTCGTTCTGGGCGGCCACGGCGATACCATGGTGCCGTTAACCCGTTATTCAACTGTTGCCGGTATTCCTTTGCCGGACATGGTCAAAATGGGCTGGACCACACAGGAAAAACTCGACGCCATCGTGCAGCGCACCCGTGACGGCGGCGCGGAAATCGTTGGCCTGCTGAAAACCGGCTCCGCATTCTACGCCCCTGCCGCATCGGCAATCGAAATGGCCGAAGCCTACCTGAAAGACCAAAAACGCGTGCTGCCTTGCGCCGCCAACGTGGACGGTACCTATGGGCTGGACAACATGTATGTGGGCGTTCCAACCGTGATCGGTGCCGGCGGCATTGAAAAGGTCATCGAAATCGACATGAACAAGGACGAAATGGCCATGTTCAACAAATCGGTCGACGCCGTAAAGGGCCTTGTCGCCGCCTGTCAGGAAATCGACGGCTCGCTGAAGTAAGCTTTCCGGTTTGAGTTTTGAGA
>JALWOO010000402.1 GCA_027083485.1 Amylibacter sp.
ATTCCACCGCGCCGGAAATCTGGGATCAGACCGGCGGCAAAATTGACGGCTTTATCTGTGCGGTTGGCTCCGGTGGTACGCTTGCCGGTGTGGCGCTGGGCCTGCATGAACGCAACAAGGATATCAAAATCGGCCTTGCCGATCCGGACGGGGCCGCGCTCTATAATTATTACAAAAACGGCGAGCTGAAAACCGAAGGTTCCTCCATTGCCGAAGGCATTGGCCAAATCCGCATTACCGCCAACCTTGAAGGCCTGAATGTGGACATGCCCTTTAACATCCCCGACACAGAGGCCCTGCCGGTGATCTTTGATCTGTTGCAAAACGAAGGGCTGTGTGTGGGCGGCTCCAGCGGGGTCAATATTGCCGGGGCGATCCGTATGGCACAGGAAATGGGGCCAGGGCATACCATCGTGACCATTCTGGCCGATTACGGCACGCGCTATCAATCCAAGCTGTTCAATCCGGCTTTCCTGCGCGAAAAAGACCTGCCGATCCCCGAATGGCTGGATCAACCCGCCGCCGATATGCCCGGCGTTTTTGAATAGACGGACCTTATGCGAATTCTTTTAACTCTCGTTTTTCTGGCCTTTTCCGCGTTTGCGGCATTGGCCCAGACCACAAGTGACCCGATCCTTGATATGGAAAAGTTCACCGCCACGGCTGACCGCGCCGTAGCAGTGATCGAGGCTGGA
Source organism: Amylibacter sp. (assembly GCA_027083485.1). Classification (GTDB taxonomy): domain Bacteria; phylum Pseudomonadota; class Alphaproteobacteria; order Rhodobacterales; family Rhodobacteraceae; genus Amylibacter. Next base: position 696 of record JALWOO010000402.1, read on the forward strand.
GCCGCGTCCAATGAAGCCCTTGATGACCTGCGCAGCCAGTTGGCGAATTTCCGTTCGGCCGCCCTGCAAGAACAGGAAAAACATGCGGACCGGATTGCGACAATTCAGGCGCGCCTTGATGCGCTTGGCCCGCCCCCCGAAGACGGCGAAAGCGAGAGTGAAGAGGTTGCAAACCTGCGTGCGGAATTGCAAGCCACGCTGAATGCTGCCAAGGCACCGGCTGTGAGTGCGCAGGAGGCCTATCGACGGGCCGACGGGCTGATCCGCGAAATCGATCTGTTGGTGCGGGCGCGGACCACTTCCGAGCTGTTGCGTCTGGGGCCGTCACCGCTGAACCCGTTGTACTGGAGCGATGCGCTCAAGGCTGTGACGAATTACACCTCTCTTGTGGCCAAAGAAACCCTGTCCAACTGGACTACCGAGAGCCGGCAGGTCGAAAGGATCAATAATTTGCCCGCTGTGGCCGGCATGTTTGCTCTTGGCATGCTGCTGCTGTTCCGCGCAAGGCGCTGGGCGCGGGTGATCCTTGATTTTGTCAGCAGGAATGCCAGCCTCCGGCTGTCGGCTGTGTATAGTTTCGGGGCTTCTCTGGCGCAGTTGGTTTTACCGATTAT
>JALWOO010000403.1 GCA_027083485.1 Amylibacter sp.
GCGGAACTGGGGTTCGGCACCGGCTTGAACCTGCTATGCCTGTGGAAACTGTGGCGTGACAGCGGCCAGAAAGGCCAGTTGTCGTTTACCAGTTTTGAAGCTTTTCCCCTGAGCCTGCCGGACATGCAGCGCGCCCATGCGGCGTGGCCCGAACTGGCGGAGGTGTCAAAACGGTTTTTCAAACACTGGGACGGCGCACAACTGACCACCGATGATCTGCGGGTGCAGGTGATCCATGGCGATGCGCGCAAAACCCTGCCCAAATGGCAAGGGGCAGCGGATGCGTGGTTTCTGGACGGGTTCTCACCGGCAAAGAATCCCGAACTCTGGTCCCCCGCCCTGATGGCAGAGGTTGGCCGCCACACGCGCAAAAATGGTTCATTTGCGACATATTCCGCCGCTGGCCATGTCAGAACCGGCTTGGCAGAGGCCGGATTCACGGTCACAAGGGTAACAGGATTTGGCCGCAAGCGGCACATGTCCATCGGAACCCTTGCACCGGAAGCACACCTTGGCCCAGAATAACCCGCGTCTTGGCATTTTGCTGATGATCGCCACCACCTTTGTTTTTGCCATCATGGATGCCATGTCGCGCCATCTGGCGGGGCAATACAATGTGATGATGGTAATGATGATCCGCTACTGGTTTTTTGCGGCTTTTGTCATTGTGCTGGCACGGGCGAAATACGGTTCCGTGCGCAAGGTCGCCAAAACCGCCCAGCCGGTTTTACAGTTTTTTCGCGGGGTTTTGCTCGCCTTTGAAATCCTGCTGACGGTGCAGTCTTTTGTCTATCTCGGCCTGATCGAAACCCACGCCATTTTCGCCAGCTATCCGCTGATGATCGCGGCCCTGTCCGGCCCTGTTCTGGGCGAAGCCGTCGGCTGGCGGCGTTGGGCCGCTGTCGGTGTGGGGTTCATCGGCATGCTGATTATCCTGCAACCGGGTTTGCGGGTGTTTTCCCCCACCGCGTTGATCCCGCTTTCCGCCGCCCTGATGTTTGCGCTTTACGGCCTGTTAACCCGCTATGTCGCCCGCAAGGACAGCGCCAACACCAGCTTTTTCTGGACAGGCATCGGCGGGGTTGTGGTGATGTCGCTGGTCGGCCCGTTCTACTGGCTGCCAATGAGCGGGGCTGATTGGGCAATGATGGCCGCCCTGAGCATCGCCAGCGCCTTTGGCCATTTCCTGTTAATCAAATGCTACGAAGTCGCCGAAGCCAGCATCGTGCAACCCTTTGCATTCCTGCAACTGGTTTTTGTGTCGGTGCTGGGCATCACCCTGTTTGACGAAACCTTAAGGGTCTCCAC
>JALWOO010000404.1 GCA_027083485.1 Amylibacter sp.
AACCATCTGTGGCGACCCGCAAAGCCAGCCAGATGGCGCTGGAAGTGATCAACCCGATCATGAAGGAAACCATTGGCGGCTCTGCCGATCTGGCCGGTTCCAACAACACCAACACCACGGGTCTGGGCACCTTTGCGCCGGGCAACCGCAAGGGCCGGCATGTGGAATACGGCATCCGCGAACACGCCATGGCGGCGGTGATGAACGGTATGATGCTGCACGGCGGTGTGCGCCCTTATGGCGGCACATTCATGTGTTTCACCGATTACGCACGCCCCAGCATGCGCCTTGCCGCCCTGATGCAAATTCCGACAATTTTTGTGATGACCCATGATTCAATCGGTCTGGGCGAAGACGGGCCAACCCACCAGCCAATAGAGCATCTGGCCATATCCCGGGCCACGCCGAACACCTATGTTTTCCGGCCTGCGGATGCGGTGGAAACCGCCGAGGCATGGGAAATGGCGCTGGCCAGCACCAAAACGCCTTCTGTGCTGTCGCTGACCCGGCAAAACCTGCCCACGGTGCGCACACAGCACACCAACAAGAACCTGACCTCTATGGGGGCTTATGTGCTGGCCGATGCCGAAGGCAAACGTCAGGCGATCATCATTGCCACCGGCTCGGAGGTTGAAATCGCTCTGGATGCGCGCGAAAAACTGCAGGCACAAGGCATCGGCACACGTGTGGTTTCCATGCCTTGCTGGGAGCTGTTCGAACAGCAGGATATTTCCTATCGCCGCAAGGTGCTGCCTGCCGGCCCTGTGCGTGTCGGGATCGAAGCCGCAACCCGCATGGGCTGGGATAAATGGTTGTCCGGCGAACGGGGCAAAGCCAATAAATGCGATTTTGTCGGCATGGACAGCTTTGGGGCCTCTGCTCCGGCAGAAGAATTGTATTCCCAATTCGGTATCACCGCCAATGTGGTTGCCGAAAAGGTCAAAAACCTTCTGTAACAAGCGCTTAACGCGTTTCAAAGCAGAGCCGAACCAATCAATTCCCCCCGTTTTACAATTGTAAGGCGGGGGTTTTTTTTGACTAAAATTCAGCCGTTTAAGCATACACTTGTGTACCAAAGCCGTCAGAATCGCGACATAGTGAACCTTGCTAACGTTAACGTAGCCGCAAACGCCCCCGGGCCTCTTCCCATCTGGAAATCTCTCTTTATAGGGGACAGCAAGAAGCGGGTTTCGCCCCGCTTATACCTAGGCTGCAGTCCCGCAGCGCGATTTGGGAGACATAGATAATGGTTGTAAAAGTTGGCATCAACGGCATGGGGCGTATTGGTCGCTCTACCCTGGCACATATCATCGAAAGCGGACGTGACGACATTCAGGTTGTCGCCATCAATGCCACAGGCCCGCTGGAAACACTGCGGCATCTGCTGAAATACGATTCCATTCACGGGCGTTTTCCCCACGACATCGAAATCCGTGGCAAGAAAATGGACGTTGGCCAGGGCCTGATGCGCATGTTCTCCACCTATGACCCGACCGAACTGGATTGGGAAGGTGTGGATGTTGTGCTGGAATGTACCGGCCAGTTCAACAGCCGCGAAGCCGCCGCTGTGCATCTGGACCATGGCGCAAAGCGCGTGCTGGTTTCCGCACCGGCCAAGAATGCCGATAAAACCATCGTATACGGCGTGAACCATCACAAGCTGACCGAAGACGATCTGGTTGTGTCCAACGCGTCCTGTACCACCAACTGTCTGGCACCGATCGCCAAGATCCTGAACGACGCCATCGGCATCGACAAGGGCTTTATGACCACCATCCACAGCTATACCGGCGACCAGCCAACGCTGGACCGCCGCCACAAAGACCTGTATCGCGCCCGCGCCGCTGCCATGTCGATGATCCCGACAACCACCGGTGCCGCCAAGGCGGTTGGTCTGGTGCTGCCGGAACTGGCAGGCAAGCTGGACGGCTCCGCCATCCGCGTGCCAACCCCGAATGTGTCTGCGGTGGATTTGAACTTTATCCCGCACCGCCCCACAAGCGTCGAGGAAATCAACAACGCCGTTCGTGCCGCCACCCGTGCCGACATGAAGGGCATCGTGGAATATGTTGACGAGCCGACCGTTTCCGTTGATTACTGCCACAATACTCACTCTGCCAACTTTGCCTCGCTGCAAACCACTGTGATGGGCGGCAACCTTGTGCGGATCCTGAGCTGGTATGACAATGAATGGGGCTTCTCCTGTCGCATGGCCGACACTGCCGTTGCACTGGGCAAGCTCCCCTAATCACGCGGGAGGCGTGGCCTGCCAAAGGGCAGGCCACCTTATTATATGAACAACACAATTGCCGTTCTTCTTGGAATTATCATCGCCATCGGCATTGGCGCCGATATTCAGCTAAATGATTCAGAATACCTGATCCTTTGGTCACGCGAATGGCTAAAACTTGTACATTGGATCGCCTTTTGGCGTTAGGGAGTAGAAAATATGAGCTGGAAAACACTTGACGATATGGCGCTGGAGCGCACACGCGTTGTAACCCGTGTTGATATCAACGTCCCCGTTGCCGATGGCAAAGTCACCGACAGCACCCGCATTGACAGGATCATTCCCACGGTTACCGACATTCTTGCCGCCGGTGGCAGTGTCATTCTGCTGGCACATTTCGGGCGTCCGGGCGGCAAAACCGTACCGGAGTTGTCATTGAAACAGCTGGTGCCGACGCTCTCCGAAAAATTCGGCCAACAGGTTCTATTCGCCGCAACCGTCGATGAAGCCAAGGCCATTCCCCTGAAAGCAGGCGAAATTTTGCTGTTGGAAAACACCCGTTTTGATCCGCGCGAAACCGAAAACGACCCCACTCTTGCCGTGGATTACGCCAGCCTTGGCGACATCTATTGCAACGACGCCTTCTCCGCCGCCCACCGCGCCCATGCCAGCACCGAAGGCATTGCCCACCTGTTGCCAAGCTGCGCCGGCCGCTTGATGCAAACCGAATTGCAGGCGCTGGAAAAGGCCCTGTCCAAGCCGGAACATCCGGTTGTTGCCGTTGTTGGCGGCGCCAAGGTTTCCAGCAAGCTTGATCTGCTGGGCAATCTGATTCCGAAGGTCGATCAGATCATCATTGGCGGCGGCATGGCCAACACCTTTCTGGCAGCGCAAGGCATCGACGTTGGCAAATCCCTGTGTGAACATGATCTGGCCGACACCGCGCGCGACATCATGGCCGCAGCCAAAGCCGGCAATTGCGAATTGATCCTGCCCGTAGATGTAGTCACCGCGACAGAATTCAAAGCCGGTGCCGAGGCCACCACCGTGCCCGCCGACGCCTGCCCTGCCGATGCGATGATTCTGGATGCCGGCCCTGAAAGCGTGGCGCAGGTCGCCGCTGTTTTCGATGCGGCCAAAACGCTGGTCTGGAATGGGCCGCTCGGGGCCTTTGAAATCCCGCCGTTCAACATGGCCACAGACGCCGCCGCCCTGCACGCGGCCAAACTGTCCAAAGCCGGTAAACTGCTCTCCGTTGCCGGTGGCGGCGATACAGTCGCCGCGCTGAACGGCTCCGGTGCCGCAGCGGATTTCACCTATATTTCCACCGCTGGCGGGGCCTTTCTGGAATGGCTCGAAGGAAAAACCCTTCCCGGTGTTGCCGCACTTGAATCCTGAATAAAATACCGCTAGCACCGCTTTATTATCGCCTCGCATACAACGGTATGCGGGGCTTCCTTATAAGCGGAGCATTCCCATGAAAGCCACAGGAACAGTTAAAAAAATCCTCGCCAATTACGGCACAGACAACCCCGGCGTGAAGGCCAACCTTTGCCGCATGCTCGGCCATGGCAAGCTCGGCGGCACCGGCAAAATGCTGATCCTGCCGGTGGATCAGGGCTTTGAACACGGGCCTGCCCGCTCTTTTGCCGCCAATCCCGATGCCTATGATCCCCACTACCATTTCAAGCTCGCGATCGAGGCCGGCCTAAGCGCCTATGCCGCCCCGCTCGGGATGCTAGAAGCCGGTGCCGATCAATTCGCCGGCCAGATCCCGCTCATCCTCAAGGCGAATTCCTCCAACGCGCTGGTTCCCGCCTCTGCCCCCTTTGATCAGGCCATGACCGCTTCGGTCGATGATGCGCTGCGCATCGGGGCCGGTGCCATCGGGTTTACCATTTATCCCGGCTCCTCTGCCGGTCTGGAAATGTTCGAGGAAATCTCCGCCATGCGCGAAGAGGCCGCCGCCAAAGGCATCGCCACGGTGATCTGGTCCTATCCGCGCGGCGAAGACCTGTCCAAGGACGGGGAAACCGCGATTGATATCGGGGCCTATGCCGCCCAGATCGCCGCCTTGCTGGGGGCCCATATTATCAAGATCAAGCTTTCCAGCGACCATCTGGAACTGCCGGCCGCAAAAACCGTCTATCAGGAAGAGAAAATCGAGATCGCCAATATGGCCGCCCGCGTGGCCCATTGCAAACAGGCCGCTTTTGCCGGTCGCCGCATCGTGGTGTTTTCCGGTGGTTCCAAGAAAGGAACCGACAGCATTTACGACGACGCACGCGCCATTCGGGACGGTGGCGGCAACGGCTCGATCATCGGACGCAACACATTTCAGCGCGAACGCAGCGATGCTTTGGCGATGCTGGCGCGATTGGTGGACATCTACAAAGGCCGGGAATAGGCTCTCAAACACAACATATAGTAGAAACGAATGGTCCGCCCCCTATGCGGATCATTTTTTTTGCAACTGATTCGTTTTAGGGATTCACAAAACGAATCAGTTGTGGCATGAATCAGATAACCACCAAAGAGTGGGCTATGAGGCAAGCAGTCATGAAACAACAAAGCACAGCAGGCGCAATGATCGGAACAGGGGTTTTCCTTCTGATTTCGCTATTGCTTTCAGCCTATTTTGCTTTTGCTGCAATTCAGGGCGATTTCGGTCATTTTCGCCGGGTGCAAATCGAAGCGGATGAGGCCGCTTTGAAGGTGCAACTGGCAGACCTCCATACGGAACGCGCAATTCTGGAAAATAAAACCCGACGTCTCTCAGATACATACCTGGATCTGGACCTATTGGACGAACGGGCGCGCAAAGTTCTTGGTATGGCAAGAGGGGATGAAATAATCATCCGTTAAACCCGTGACTTTCAAGGTGCAACATCTCGGCCGCTGTTCCCAAGACAGCGGCCTTTTCCTGTTTGAAAAAAGAACGTGCAACCTGGAACAAACCTGTATATAATGTAGTTTAACACTAAACTATATTTAAGGTGCTCCTCATGGCGACAGGCAAGAAGCCCGCAAAAGGCAGAAAACCGAATGTTTCTGCCGAAGAATTGCTCTCCCACTATCGTAACATGCTGATGATCCGGCGTTTTGAAGAAAAGGCAGGTCAGCTCTATGGAATGGGGATAATCGGCGGGTTTTGCCATCTGTATATCGGGCAAGAGGCCGTTGTTGTTGGCCTTGAGGCCAGCGCCGAAGAAGGCGATCAACGCATTACCTCCTATCGTGATCACGGCCATATGCTGGCCTGCGGCATGGACCCCAAGGGCGTTATGGCCGAACTTGCCGGACGGGAAACAGG
>JALWOO010000405.1 GCA_027083485.1 Amylibacter sp.
GTCTGAAATCCGCCTCTCTGGGGATATGGGTTACGGCAGGGTGCCGCCATGAGCGCGCCGAGCAAAACGGCATTGCGCATTTTCTGGAACATATGGCTTTTAAGGGCACCAAAACCCGTTCGTCGCTGGAAATCGCCGAGGCCATCGAAAACGTCGGCGGCTATCTGAACGCCTATACCAGCCGCGAAATGACCGCCTATTACGCCCGCGTGCTGGAGGACGATGTGCCGCTGGCGATGGATGTGATTTCCGATATCGTGCTGAATTCCGTGTTTGATCCCAAAGAACTGGAAATGGAACGCGGGGTGATCCTGTCGGAAATCGGTCAGGCGCTGGACACGCCGGACGATGTGATTTTTGATTGGCTGCAAGAGGTCGCCTATCCGGATCAACCCATGGGCCGCCCGATCCTTGGCCCTGCTGAACGGGTGCGCGCCTTTAGCTCTGATGATCTGCGCCAGTTTGTGGCCGAACAGTATCAACCAGACCGGATGATCCTGTCCGCCGCCGGTGCCGTGGATCACGACGCACTTGTGGCGCGGGCCGAGGAATTATTTGGTGATCTGCAAAAACGCGCGGTGATGCCGGTGGTGCCGGGCCTGTATCAGGGTGGCGAAAAACGGGTGGTCAAGGATCTGGAACAGGCGCATTTCACCCTGTCGCTGGAAACCGCCGGCTATCGCTCCGATGATATTTACACCGGCCAGATTTTCGCCGTGGCCTTTGGCGGCGGCATGTCCTCGCGGCTGTTTCAGGAAGTGCGCGAAAAACGCGGGTTGTGCTATTCGATCTACGCGCAGGCGGGGGCCTATGCGGACACGGGCACCTTTACGATTTATTCCGGCACCAGCGGCGAGGACATCGCCGATCTGTCCAACATCTGCATAGACGAGTTGCGCCGCGCCACGCAGGACATGACCGAGGCCGAAATCGCCCGCGCCCGCACCCAGATGAAAGCCGGCCTGCTGATGGGGCTGGAAAGCCCGTCCTCGCGTTGCGAACGGCTGGCGCGGATGGTGGCGATCTGGGACCGCGTGCCTGATCTGGACGAGGTCGTCGGTAAAATAGACGCCGTGTCCGTGGCAGCTGTGCAAAGCTATGTTCAGGGCCTTTGCGCCAGCGGCCTGCCGTCACTGGCGCTTTATGGTCCGGTACAGGGCGCACCCGAAGTGGGCACACTGGCTGCGCGTCTGGCGGCCTGATTTGATGGCATAGGAGGCCACTATGGGCTTTATCCGTCCAGAAGTGCGCGCCAACCTGTGGCGCTGGCGCGAGGTCGCCTTTATGGCGATCATCGTTCTTGCCTGCGTGCGCCTGATCGGGCGCGGCTGGGATATGTCCTCGCCGGTCTATATGACCCTTGGCGGCATCGGCACGGTGATCGCAACCGGCTTGCTCTATGTGGCGATCCAGCGGGCGCGCTTCGTGCAACCGGATCTGGCCCCCGGCGTGGTGGAAATCACCGAACGGCGGGTGTCCTACATGGGCCCGATAGAGGGCTACTCCCTTTCACTGGACGCCCTGACACGCGTTGAAATCCGCCAAAGCCAGTACCATGGCCCCATGTGGGAGTTATACCACACAGAAGGCCCGCATGTGACCATCCCCACCGCCGCCAAAGGGGCCGATGCCCTGTTTGACACACTCGCCGCCCTCAAGGGCGCGGATACGGAACGGATGATACAGGCAACCAGCCACCCGACGCAGCAACGCAATGTGATCTGGGAGGCCTGAACCCCTGTCATCCCCTTCGAATTCGTCGAAATATCCCCGCCGGAGGCATTAAAACTCTTATGCCTCCGGCGGGGATATTTAACACGAATTCGAAAAGCACAATCAGGTGGTTGTGTTGGCCAGTATCACACCGGTGAAGGCAAAGAAATTGACGCCGAAATGGGACAGGGTGGACAGGTAAATCGACCGTGTAGACCAGCTCAGCCAGCCCCAGATCAACCCCATTACGGCGGCACCACCCAGCAGGGAGATTGCGCCGCCCTGAATTTGCACGCCGGGGATCAGGATAATGGCAATATGCCAGAGCGTGAAGAACAGCAGCGGGAAGCCGACAGCAAAACGGGCGTCTTTCTGAAAATGTTTCAGGAATGCGCCGCGCCAGAACAGTTCTTCGCTGGTGGCGTTGATCAGGGCAAAGATGGCCGAGAGGGCCAGCAGGCGCGGGGTCAGGGCGGGGATGTCTTTGACAAAGCTGCCAAGGAACACCAGCGCCACCGGCAGCAGCGCCCAGAGCAGGGTTTTTCCGCGGTGCGGCGGGCGGCGGAACAATTCGCGCAGGCCGGCAAAGCCGATGAAATACAATGACAGCGCCAGACAGCTGCCCCAATAGACTGCCATCGCCGGCAGGGCATTTTCCACGCCGTTCAGGCCGGAAAACAGCCAGATCAGTTGCGCCACAAACAGCGGCGTAATGATCAGCAGAGCGCGGCTTTTGCACATGTCAGAAGGTGATTTTCGCGGGGTTCATTTCCCGTGGCCGACCGGGCAGGTCCAGCCAGGCAACCCGTGGCGGGGTTTGCGCAACGAGGTGTCCGGCGCGGATCACCGCAAGGCGGGTGGCGCGCAGGCGGATGGCCTCGATCGGGTCGTCGGCTTGCAGAAGCACCATATCGGCGCGGCAGCCTTTGTGCAGGCCGTAGCCTTCCAGCCCCATGATCGCGGCGGAATTTTCTGTGACCGCATCAAAACACCAGGCCATATCCGCACGGCTGCCCATTTGCGCCACATGCAGCCCCATGCTGGCCACATCCAGCATGTCGGCTGTACCCAGCGAATACCACGGGTCCATCACGCAGTCAGAGCCGAACCCGATGTTCAGGCCGGCGGCTTTCAACTCCGGCACCCGCGTTTGTCCGCGCCGTTTGGGATAGCTGTCATGGCGGCCCTGCAACATGATGTTGATCAGCGGATTGGGGATCACCTGCAATTCGGTCTCGGCCATCAGGGCCATCAGTTTGGACACATAGTAGTTATCCATCGAATGCATGGAGGTCAGATGCGAGCCGGCAACCCGCCCTTGCAGGCCCAGCCGCGTGGTTTCAAAGGCAAGGGTCTCCACGTGGCGCGACAGGGGATCGTCGCTTTCGTCGCAATGCATGTCCACTTGCAGCCCGCGTTCGGCGGCCAATTCGCACAGATAGGTGACCGAGGCCGCCCCCTCCGCCATGGTGCGTTCAAAATGCGGGATGCCGCCGACCACATCCACCCCCATATCCAGCGCGCGGATCAGGTTGCTTTGCGCGGTCGGGTCGCGAAACACGCCGTCCTGGGGAAAGGCCACCAGTTGCAGATCCAGATAGGGGGCCACCTGTTTTTGCACCTCCAGCAGGGCGGTGACGCCGGTCAGGGCGTCGTCGCAAATATCCACATGGCTGCGGATCGCGCCGATCCCCATGGATACGGCCAGATCACAGTATCGCAGGGCGCGGGTGATGATTTCATCTACGGTCTGGCGGGGTTTCAGCTCTCCCCAAAGAGCGATGCCTTCCAGCAGGGTGCCCGACACATTCAGGCGCGGATTGCCCAGTGACAGGGTGGCGTCCATGTGGAAATGCGGGTCCACAAAGGGCGGCGACACCAGTTGCCCCGCCGCATCAAGGATGGTGCCGGCCTCGGCGTCTATGGCCGGTTCGATCGCGGCGATTTTCCCGTCCTTGCAGGCAATATCCATGCCCTTGCGCCCATCCGGCAGGCTGGCGTTTTTCAGCAGCAGGTCGATCGTCATCAGCGTTGTCCCTTGAACCACGGTTTCAGCAAAGCGCGCGGATATTCGGCGCGTCTTGCCACCAATACCAGAGCAATGATCGACAGGATATAGGGCATCATCAGGAAAACCTGTGAGGGCACAAAAGAGCCGACCTCGGTTTGCATGCGCACCTGAAAGGCGTCAAAGGCACCAAACAGCAACGCGCCCAGCAGGGCTTTGCCCGGTCGCCAGCTGGCAAAAATTACCAGCGCGATGCAGATCCAGCCGCGCCCGTTGACCATGCCGAAAAAGAAGGCGTCAAAGGCGGACATGGTCAAAAACGCGCCCCCCAGTGCCATCAGCGCGGAACCGGCCACCACCGCGCCCATGCGCAGGGCATAGACCGACAGGCCTTGCGCATCCACCGCATCCGGATTGTCGCCCACGGCACGGATCGCCATGCCCAGCGGCGTGCGTTCCAGCACCCACCACACCAGCGCCACCAGCGCCAGCGCCAGCCATGTCATGGCGGTTTGCTGAAACAGCACCGGCCCGATGAACGGCAGATCCGACAGCACCGGAATATCCAGCGGTTGAAACGGAATGATGCGCGGCGGCGAGGACACATCCGGCAGCGCCGTGCGATAGGTGAAATAGCTGACCGAGGTGGCAAACATGGTAATGCCAAGGCCGCTGACGTGTTGGGACAGGCCCAGCGGCACGGTCAGGATCGCGTGCAGCAACCCGAAAAACGCCCCCGTCAGCGCCGCCACCAGCAAGCCGCCCCAGAGACCCGCGCCGAGGTACACCGACAGCCAGCCGGCCATGGCTCCGGCGGCAAAAATGCCCTCGATACCGAGGTTCAGCACACCGGCCTTTTCACAGATCAGCGCCCCGAGAACCCCGAAAATCAACGGCGTGGCAATGCGCAGGGCCGCGGCCCAGAAACTGTCGGTCAGCAGGATTTGCAGAATATCCATTACGCGGCCTCCCTTGTGACCCGGGTGAATTTGTAGCGCGCGACAAAGCCGCCGATCAGCACGCAAAGCAGGGACATGGAAACCACCAGATCGGCGAGGTAACTGGAAACCCCCATGGCGCGGCTCATGGTGTCGGCCCCGACGAAAACCGAGGCAATGAACAGGGCGGAAATCACCACCCCCAGCGGCGACAATCCGGCCAGCATCGCCACCACAATGCCGGTGTAACCATAGCCCGGCGACAGGTCGTTGGTCAGATAGCCCTTGAGGCCGGCGACCTCGGACACCCCTGCCAGACCGGCCAGCGCGCCCGATACCATGGCCACCCCCATCAGGGTGCGCTTGACGCCAATGCCCGCGTGCAGCGCGGCGGCGGCGTTTTCACCGACGGCGCGCAGTTTGAACCCCCAGACCGATTTTGACAGGGCGATATGCGCCGCCACCGCCAGCACCAGTGCGAGGATAAGCCCCGCATGAATACGCATGCGTGGCAACAGTTGCGGCAACACGCCCTGATCGATGATCGGCGCGGATTGGGGCCAGCCCATGCCCATGGGATCCTTGAGCGGGCCTTGCAGCATCATTTGCAAAAATATCAGGATGATGAAATTCAACAAAAGGGTGGTGACCACTTCATCCGCGCCAAAACGGGTTTTCAGATAGGTGGGCACGGCCATGCCGATACCCCCCGCTGCCGCCCCGATCAAGAGGATAAAGGGGATCATCACAATCGGCGGGGCCTCGACCCAGCCGGTGCCCACGGCCACTGCCGCCATGGCCCCCAGATAAAACTGCCCCTCGCCGCCGATGTTCCACAGCTTGGCGCGAAAGGCCAATGTGGCCGCAAGGCCGGTAAAAAT
>JALWOO010000406.1 GCA_027083485.1 Amylibacter sp.
GGTATAGACATGGGCATCAAACACCCCGCAGCCCAGTGATTCAAACCGTGCCACGATTTCATATAGTTTTTCCCGCGTGGTGTATTTCAACAACGGCAGCGCAAACAGCTGATAATCCCCCCGCTCGCGGGCAAATTCATGGTGGCGCAACAGCGCATCACCATATTCCGAGCCAATCACCGCATCGATTTGCGGGTTATAAGGCTGCGGATAGGCCACCTGCAAATAGGTGTAATTCCGATCCGATTTCAACGCCTGCAACGTGGTGTGGTTCCATCCGCATTCATAGCTGGGCGGCAATTTCGCCGCCGTTAATGCGGCCTCGTCCAGCAGCATCGACACCCTGCCGCCAAGAAGCTCTGCCTCGGCTTTGAAGGCGGGGATCGTGTCTGGCCCCACCATGGAAAATACCGCGTGTTTGTCCGGCGGAAAATACTCTGCCAATCTGGGGTAAAACGGGGAAAACCCCTTGTCGATCGCCGAGATCAGATAGATGTCGTAATCGGGCCGGCACAGAGCTTCGCCAAAACGCACGGCATCGGTATAATCATCAAACAGAGCAATCGCGTGGTGCCAGTCAATGGCCGGCTGCACCGCCAGCTCCAGCTCGGTAATAATGCCGTTGGTACCATAGGCATGATGCGCCTTTTGAATATCCGCCCCGCTCAGGGTGATAATCTGCGGCTCTTCCTCCAGCGTCACAATCCGCAGACTGCGCACATTGCCATCGTCACGCAATACCCCGTGGCGCACCGATCCGATGCCACCGGACCCACCGGCAATAAACCCGCCAATGGTTGCCTGCGAACGGGTGGAGGGCCACATCAGCAATTCCTGACCGGTTTCATGCACCTGCGCATCCAGATCAGCAATCAGGATGCCCGCCGCGCAGCGCACAAAACCGTCGCCGATTTCCTGCACGCGGTTTAACCGCGTCATTTCCAGAATAATTCCGCCCACCAAAGGCACCGCCTGTCCGTAATTGCCGGTACCCCCGCCGCGCAGCGTCACCGGCACGCGATGCTTTGCACAGGCCGCCGCCACGCGCAGAACTTCGGCCTCATCCGCCGGTAAAACCACCAGATGCGCCCAGCATTTTTTCAACTGCGCATTCAGGATCGGCGAATACCAGAAATAATCCCGCGATTTAAGCCGCACGGTTTGTGGACTGTCGATAACGTCGATCCCGTCAATATCGGCTAAAAAACCGTCCCAATCTATTGCCATTGCTACATCTCCCGAAAATCCGGCACCTGTACCGAAATCCACACACCGTTGCGAATAACCTGCCGGGCCGGGGTTT
>JALWOO010000407.1 GCA_027083485.1 Amylibacter sp.
CATTGCAGGATTAGATGATGCCTTTGATGATGGAGACATAACGGTAACTATAAATACCGATATTTCAGTAGATAATGAGTTCAGTTATGCTAATTTAACAGATGCTGACTTGCCAGAGATAGAGGTTATTAATGAAAATGATGATTTTGCTCAGGTTGTTTTGTCTAAAAATTCAGTCACCATTGATGAAACAGGCACAACCGATACGATTCAAGTAAGTCTAGATGTCATGCCAGTTGCTGATGTCAATCTATTGGTAGGAATCGGGGATTCAACAGAAGTTTCTAGTAATATCAATACCATTACTTTTACCCCTGCAAATTGGAATATCCCACAAGATCTAATCTTTTCTGGAGTTGATGATATTATTGCTGACGAAACGATTTATTCAACCATAACCCTACAAGCTAGTAGTGCAGATAGTGCTTATAACTCCTTAGCAGCAGATATTATTCAGGTGGCAACAACCGATAATGATATTCCTTCAATTAGTGTCACGCCATCCAGTGGTTTAGTCACAACTGAATCAGGAGGACAAACAAGCTTCTTAGTAGTGCTTGATGTGCAACCTACTACAGATGTCACTATTCCTTTAACGATTTTGCAAACCACTGAAGCAGTCATCAACCAAAATATGCTTACCTTTACACCGGCAAATTGGTCTCAAGCTCAATTGGTTACAGTTACTGGCGTTGATGATTTTATTGACGATGGTAATAGCAATTGGACTATTCAATTATTGCCAACAATAAGCACCTCTGGTATTTGGTCTGGACTTGATGCAAATGATGCCACCGGTAGCAATATTGATGATGATGATTTTGCCGTGACACTTATTGGTGCAGATGCCTTGAATGTCAATGAAGATGGATTGTCTTCGAGTTTTTCCATTAGTTTGTCTAGTCAACCAACAGCCAATGTAACTTTCCCAATAACAAGTTCACAACCATCATTAGGAAATGTAACACCGGCAAATGTTGTTTTTACACCGAACGATTGGAATATACCCCACAGTGTATCTGTTCAGGCAGTGGACAACCAAATAGTTGAACCGACTCTGACTTTCAATGTACTAATTAACCCATCTGTTAGTAGTGATTCTCTTTATGCTAATATAGATTTAGCTGATCCAAGTGTGTTACGTGGTGACAATGATCAAGCAGGTGTTTCAGTGTTTCCTACAACGCCATTTTTCATAAATGAGTCTGGAACAACCCATTCATTTTTCATTAAATTGCAATCTGAACCGACCGAGACGGTAACCATACCTCTTAGTACCAATGATGCAACTGAGGCGAGCATC
>JALWOO010000408.1 GCA_027083485.1 Amylibacter sp.
GACCGAAGGCGGGCCGGTAAACGTCATGGACGGGCGCTATGGGCCTTATGTGAAATGGGCGAAAATCAACGCCACATTGCCCAAGGAACTGGAGCCGGCGGATGTGACCATGGAGCGGGCGCTGGAGCTGATCGAAGCCAAAGCTGCCACCAAAGGCAAACGCAAAAAAGCAGCCCCCAAAAAGAAAGCCGCCGCCAAGAAAAAGCCCGCAGCGAAGAAAAAAGCACCAGCCAAAAAGCCAGCGGCGAAAAAATCGGCTGCCAAAAAGCCTGCCGCTAAAAAGCCGGCGGCAGAATAATCCGGCAGGCAAAGTGAATCACAATTGCCGCAGGTGCCTGCGGTGATTGTTTCCGTTGCAGAAACAATATTGTAATCGGTTTTCGCTTCGCGCATAGTATCGCCAGCGGCAAAATGCGCGGGGCGATGCCTTTTCAACAACAATAAGGCTGGGGACAGGAATGGCTTATATCATTGTTTTCGGGAACGAAAAAGGTGGTTCCGGAAAATCGACAACGGCAATGCATGTGCTGACGGCCTTGTTACGAAACGGTTACAAGGTCGGGGCGCTTGACCTTGATCTGCGCCAGCAAACCCTGAATCGCTACATCGAAAACCGTCGGGAATACGTGCGCAAACACGATATTCCGCTGCCTCTGCCCACGCAGGGCGTGATGAAATCCGCAAGCGAATTGGGAATGGAGGATGGCGAGGAAGCCAAGCTTCAGGCCTTTCAACAGGCCATTCTGGAACTGGACGAAGGCAATGATTTCATCATCATTGACTGCGCCGGTGCCCATAGCCAGTTGGCCGAACTGGCCCATGCCATGGCCGATACCCTTGTCACGCCGATGAATGACAGCTTTATCGATTTCGATTTGCTGGCGCATATTGATCCGGAAACCAATCAGGTCACCGGCCCGTCGGTTTATTCCGAAATGGTCTGGGATGCGCGCAAGGCCCGTGCCGAAACCGGCGCAAAACCGATTGAATGGATTGTCACCCGGAACCGCGTCGGTGCGCAGAATATGCACAACAAACGCAAGGTCGGGGCCGCGCTCAAGGACCTCGCCCGCCGCATCGGATTTCGCATTGCACCCGGCTTTTCGGATCGGGTGATTTTCCGCGAACTGTTCCCGCACGGGCTAACGCTGCTGGATATCAAGGACGTGGGCGGCGGCTCGCTGAATATTTCCAACGTGGCCGCCCGTCAGGAAGTCCGCGATCTGGTGGCGGAACTGAACCTGCCGGGCGTGAAAGTGAATTTTTGATCCGCCTCCCCTGCGGGGAACGGGCTGTGCATAA
>JALWOO010000409.1 GCA_027083485.1 Amylibacter sp.
CGGTTGCAATAGGTGACCCGGTCATCCGGTGAAATCCGCAATACCGCAATGGGAAAATCCTCATAGGATTGCGCAATATCCTTTGCTGTTTCAGGCTGTTCCGTGCTTTGTGGTTTCGTATTGTCAAATACAGGCGACGTGACCGTCCCCCCAAAGGCAGGCTCGCCTTGTTTGAGCGCTGTTTCTGGCACAACCGGATAGGCCTCTTCTGGCTGGCGGTATGTCAAAAATGCAAACATCAACAAGAAGCTCGCCGCCAAAGTGGCGATCAACACCACGTAAGGGCTTTCGATAAAACGATAGAGAATAAAGGCGGTGAAAAAAGTCAGACTTAAGCAAACGCCGGTTATTAACCAAAGACTGGATCGATACTGTTTCATTGTTCTCTGGGCTCACAATTTATGTGCAGTGTGAATGCCGGTATAAGGTTAACAAAACATAAGCAAAAATCTTATTCAATCTATGGTGGTGGTGTTTTCTCTAAAATAGCCAGAAAAAACCCGTCTCCGATATCATTTACCGCGAAATTTTGCTGCGATTTTAGCTGCCAAAGCGGGTTTTCCGCACAAAAAGCGGCGATCTGGTCCTGATTTTCCGCGGTGAATACGGAACAGGTCACATAGGCCAGCACGCCCTTTTGCGCCACAAAACCTGCGGTTTTTCGCAGTATTTCCGCCTGTACCTGAGTCAATTCGGCCAAATCCGCCGCCTCGAACCGCCATTTTCCTTCCGGATTTCGCCGCCACGCGCCGGAACCGCTGCAGGGGACATCCAGCAAAACCAGATCAAAAAGGTCGGTTTCTTTGGGGGATTGTTTTAACAGTTTCACTCTGGCCCCTGCCCTTTTGGCGCGCTCGGCCAAAGGGGCCAGACGGGCCGGACTGGCGTCATGGGCGGTGATCTGTGCCTTGGGGGCAAGGGCGGCCATGGCAAGGGTTTTGCCGCCGCCACCGGCACAATAATCCAGAACGGTTTTGGCGTTTTGCAAGGGGAGTGCCGCCACGACGGCCTGAGAGGCGGCATCCTGCAATTCCACCTGCCCGCCCAGATAGGCCGCCGATTGCGCAACGCGGCGCGGGTTTTCAGTAACCCGAAGCGCGGTTGCCACGCGCTCTACAGGCGCACAAACCACCCCGTCTTTGGCAAGGGAGGCCATCGCCGATTGCGGGGTGGATTTGCACAGGTTCACCCGCAAATCCACCGGCGCGCGGTGTTGCAAGGCCGCACAATAGGCTTGGTAATCGTCGCCAAGGCTGGTTTGGACGACCGGCAGCAACCAATCGGGCAGGTCCAGTTTTTCTG
>JALWOO010000410.1 GCA_027083485.1 Amylibacter sp.
GTATAGGATGTGTTGTACACGGCATTATAGTAAGTACCTGTCCATTTATAAGCAGTTGCTGTGTATTGGGTCATCGGACGTTATTCCCCTACTTTTTTAGGGGGGCTGGCGGATCGATCTGCCTGCTTGTGGGCGGCGAAAACAGCCCGAATGCCCCCTTCGGCGATCTTGAATTTTATGGCACCCTTGCCGAGTGTTTTTTCAACATCAACCCGTTCTTCGGGAAAGAGGTTTGTTCGATGTCGCGCGACGAAAGAATCCGCAAAGGATTTATTGGAAGTACTGGATGGCATGATATGTCCCTACAACGATCAACCATATGTAGTTAGTTAAGCTTGAATTACAAGTTAACACATAAAATATAAATAGGGCAAGAATAGGTCAATTTGTAAATAATGACAGTCTGCGCAAACGCATGGCCTTTGCGCAGACAATTTTCAGAATTTGTCGGGGCCTATTTGGGGCCGATCATGTCTTTGGGCTGGACCACACGATCAAAGGTTTCAGCGTCTACAAACCCCAGTCGAACCGCTTCCTCTTTCAGGGTGGTGCCGTTTTTATGGGCAGTTTTGGCCACTTTGGTTGCGTTGTCATAGCCGATTTCCGGTGCCAGTGCTGTGACCAGCATCAGGCTTTCCCACATCAGTTTGGAAATGCGTTTTTCGTCCGCCTGAATGCCGACCACACAATTGTCGGTAAAGGCCGAACAGGCATCGCCGAGCAGCTGCATGGATTGCAGAACGTTATAGGTCATCATCGGTTTGTAAACATTCAGTTCGAAATGCCCTTGCGAGCCGGCAAAGCCGACAGCGGCGTCATTGCCCATCACATGAACGCAAACCTGTGTGATGGCCTCGACCTGTGTCGGGTTGACCTTGCCGGGCATGATCGAGCTGCCGGGCTCGTTTTCGGGCAGGATCAATTCGCCAAGCCCGCAGCGCGGGCCGGACCCGAGCAGGCGGATGTCGTTGGCGATTTTATAAAGGCTGCCGGCCACGGTTTTCAACGCGCCGGAGATTTCCACCATGGCGTCATGGGCGGCCAGTGCCTCGAATTTATTCGGCGCGGTGACAAAGGGCAGACCTGTGATTTCCGCCATGCGGGCGGCCACGTTTTCGGCCCAGCCCCTGGAGGTGTTCAAGCCGGTGCCAACAGCAGTGCCGCCCTGGGCAAGAGGGTAAATATTCAGCAGCGCATGGTGCACGCGTTTGATGCCCTGTTCCACCTGAAAGGCATAGCCGGAAAATTCCTGTCCCAGCGTCAGCGGGGTGGCGTCCTGTGTGTGGGTGCGGCCGATTTTGATGATGTCCTTGAAGGCCTCTGTTTTGCGCTGCAATTCGGCGTGCAGTTTTTCCAGCCCCGGCAACAACACATCGCGCGCGCTCATGGCGGTGGCAATATGCATGGCGGTGGGGAAGGTATCGTTGGAGGATTGCCCCATGTTGCAGTGATCGTTGGGATGCACCGGATCCTTGGACCCCATCACCCCGCCCAGCATTTCAATGGCGCGGTTGGAGATCACTTCGTTGGCGTTCATGTTGGACTGGGTGCCGGAGCCTGTTTGCCAGACCACCAGCGGGAAGTGATCGTCAAGCTTGCCCTCGATGACCTCGGTGGCGGCGGCTTCGATTGCTTTGCCGATGGTTTCGGGCAATTTGCCGGTGGCCATGTTTTCCTGAGCGCAGGCTTTCTTGATCACCCCAAGCGCACGGACCACGGCGATGGGTTGCTTTTCCCAGCCAATGGGAAAATTCATCAACGAGCGCTGTGTTTGTGCGCCCCAGTATTTGTCGGCAGGCACCTCGAGCGGGCCAAAGCTGTCGGTTTCAACGCGAATATCGGTCATGGGTTTTCTCCTGAATACCAGTGCATGCAGGTATATGGCGCAGGCGGGGGGATGACAACAGGCGGGTGTTGTTTGCTGGCCTGAAACTGGTGTAGCAGGGGGCGCTGCCCCCAAGGCTTGCAGCCTTTCCCCCGGAATATTTGGGCGAATTCGAAAAGCACGGGCGTTGCAATTCGGGGAGGGCCTGATAACCTGTTCAGGAAAAATGGATTGGGGGATTTTCTGTGTCGGATTATTATGATTTGGGGGATTATTCCCGTGCGGGTGTGTCGGATAATCCGGAGGCGCAAAAGTGGTTTGATCGCGGGTTGAACTGGACCTATGGCTATAACCACGAAGAGGCGGTTGTGTGTTTTCGCCGTGCGGTGGCGGCGGATCCCGATTGTGCGCTGGCCTATTGGGGGATCGCCTATGCCACGGGGCCGAATTACAATTACCACTGGGAGCATTTCACGCCGGAAATCAAGCAAAGCTGTCTGGATGTGGTGGACGAAAGCCTGAGCGCCGCCGAGAAATCTGCCAGCGGGCTGGCGGCGGATCTGGTGGCGGCCTTGCGCAAGCGGTTTCCCGACAGTGCCGAGGTCGAGGATTTCGGCCCGTTCAACGATGTTTATGCTGCCGAAATGCGCAAGGTGTTTCAGAAATACCCGGATGACAAGGATGTGGTGACGCTGGCGGTCGAGGCCTTGATGAACCGCACGCCATGGCAATTGTGGGATCTGAAGGAGGCCAAACCCACCGAGGGCGCAGATACGCTGGAAGCGCAGGGGATGCTGGAGACGGCTTTTGATACGCTGGACGGGGCCTGGCAGCATCCGGGGCTGTTGCATTTGTATATTCACATTATGGAGATGTCGCCCACGCCGGAAAAAGCGCTGCGCATGGGTGATGCCCTCACCGATATTGCCCGCGATCAGGGCCATTTGCAGCATATGGCGACCCATGTGGATGTGTTGTGCGGGCATTACGAAAATGTGGTGCGGCGCAACAAGCGCGCCTATGTGGCGGACCAGAAATTCATTGCCCGCGAAGGCACGATGAATTTTTACACCACCTATGTTTGCCATGATTTGCATTTCCGCCTTTATGGGGCGATGTTTCTGGGCCAGATGGGGCCTGCACTGGAGGCCGCAAGCGAGTTGGAGAAAATCCTGACACCGGAAGTGGTGGAACCGAGTGCGGATTTTCTGGAGGCCTATTACGGCATGCGCCAGCATGTGCTGATCCGTTTTGGCCAGTGGGAGACATTGAAGAAGTGTAAGCTGCCCGAAGACCCGGAATTGTACAGTTTCACAACCGCGCTGGTGCATTATTCGCGCACCATTGCCTTTGCCGCGACGGGCGAGGTGGACAAGGCCCATGCGGAGCGGGAATTGTTTCGCGCCGCACAGGCACGGGTGCCCGAAACGCGCCTGTTGTTCAACAACACCTGCGAGAGCATCCTTCAGGTGGCCGAGCAGATGCTGGAGGGGGAATACCATTACCGGCGCGAGGAATATGATCTGGCGTTCGAACATCTGCGCCGGTCTGTGGCGCTGGATGATGCGCTGCCCTATGAGGAGCCTTGGGGCTGGATGCAGCCGACGCGCCACGCGCTCGGGGCGCTGTTGCTGGAGCAGGGGCGGGTTACAGAGGCCGAGGCGGTGTATCGCGCCGATCTGGGCTATGACAAGACCCTGAGCCGCGCTGCGCAGCATCCGGATAACGTCTGGTCCCTGCACGGGTTGCATGAATGTCTGGTCAAGCTGGGCAAGCAGGAAGAGGCGGTGCTGATCAAGCAACGGCTTGATCTGGCCAATGCGCGCGCGGATGTGCCGATCAAGGCGTCTTGTGGGTGTCGTCAGGTGGCGATGCAGTGAAATAGGCGGGTCGCCATGTCAGCCCGCCGAATGCAAGCCGTAATTTATCCTGCCAGCCTCGACATTTTTGCAGGTCATGCCAAAGGCGGGTGAATTCGGAGGTATTGATTGTGATCGGGTTATTGGTGTCAATATTGCGGGTTAAGCCGTAGATTACCTGTTCTGCCTCTGGCTCGTATGTACCAAACAGTTTGTCCCAAACCATCAGCACCCCGCCATAGTTCTTGTCCAGATACTGTTGGTTGGAACCGTGATGCACCCTATGCGTGGAGGGAGTGTTGAACCAGCGATCGAGCCAGCCAAGGTTGCCGATGTACTCTGTGTGAATCCAGTGTTGATATTGGGCTACCAACGTGAGAGCGATGATTGCTTGAAACGGATTGAAGCCAATCAGAATCATCGGTAGCAGGAATATCCACTCAAACAGCGGCTCTATCAAACACAGCCGGAAACCTACGGTCAGATTATAATCCTCTGAAGAATGATGTATGCTGTGGCTGGCCCATAAAATCCGGTGTTCATGTTCCAGCCGGTGCATCCAGTAATAGGTGAAATCTGCGGCAATCAAGGCGAGAATCCAAGTAATCCAGTTCATTGGCATATCAAACGGCGTGAGCCATGAGAACGGCAACAGGCCAAGGAGGCCAATCACCCCGAAACTGGTGTTTTGCAAAAACGTGTTGGTCAGGAATATGGCGAAATTGGCGGCAGAATCTCTCCAGCGGCGGTGTTTGCGTCGGAGAAGGTCGACCAGTATTTCTGCGCCGGTCAAGGCAAGGTTGATCAGAAAAATCAGCCCGATGATTTCCATGATGTTGCTTGTTTCAAATAGCCAAAACAGGGTTTCAAGGCTCATGGCGCTTCTCCTTGGGGGTGGTTTCAGGGATGAAATCGAGGAACCATAAAAACCAGAGTGGGCCGGTGAGTGCCAACCAGTTTCCACCGGCTTGCAACGCCGTGAGGAAATCCCCCAGCTTGTAAAAGCCAATGAAACCTAAAAATCCCAGATACCAATAATTTTGCATTTTCATCGCGGGTTACCTATGGTATTTGTATGAACGAACGTTCGTTCATTAATTGGATGTTTTGAGGCCGGAGTCAAGCGGATGGTGGAAAAGCCGAAAAAGAAGGAACCAACAGCGGCGCAACGGAAGCTGTTGGCGCGCCGTTTGGATATGGTGGCGGCGGCAGTGGCGTGTTTCATCGATAATGGTTATCACCAAACCGGTGTGCGTGATATCGCGGCGCGGGCGGGAGTTAGTCTTGGAAACCTATATAACCACTTTAAAAGTAAGGAAGAAATTCTGCTGGAGATCACCAGAATCGAAGCGGCGGAACTATCGGAATTTGTCAAAATTCTGTCCGGCAAGGGGAAGCCGGACAAGGTCTTGCAAAAGTTTATTCGTGAATATCTGGCCTATTGTGCGCAGCCGGAAAATGGTCTTTTAGCGCTGGAAATCCTGTCTGTGGCCTTGCGTAATCCGATAATTTTTGCTGAATTTGAAGCAAACCGTTCCGAATTACTGCAGGCGCTTTCTTCGCATTTGCAGAAGATAGATTCAAAAAACATGAAGGACACAATCGAGTCTGCCCTTGTGATTCTGGATATGATCGAAGGGCTGGCGCTACGCTGTGTAATGGCGCGAAAACGGCCTACGCGGGCGCAAAAACTGACTTTGCTGGAAATGATCGCATCTGCCCTGTGAATTATTCCGCAGGCAGTGCAAAAATCACGATCAGGGCCAATAACACCGACAGGCTGGCGAACCAGATGCGGTGGCGGGTGCGGGCGGTGCCGATATCGGCTTTGCCGGCCACGATAAAGG
>JALWOO010000411.1 GCA_027083485.1 Amylibacter sp.
GGTCTTGGTCAGTACCTTGAAACGGCCATCGGTGCGGTGGAATTCCTCGGCTACGATCTGGAGTTGCTGTGAAATAAGCACCTCTGCCCCGCGGATCAACCCGTTGCGCAAATCCGCATCCAGAATGGCTGATTTTGCCCGCGTTGTCAGCGTATCGCCATCCACAATCGTCAGCGCGCCGGGCACGGTAATGCGGCCGTTTTTCTGATCATAGGTCAGGGCTTCGGTGGCCAGTACTTCCTGACCGCGAAAAATACGCACATTGCCCTGCGCGGTTAAGACTTTGGTTTTCGGATCAAAGGAAACCCGATCGGCAATCAGGGAAATGCGCGAATCCTTGACCGTTTCCGCATGCGCGACACCATATTGGACGCCGGAGAATAACAGCGCCAATACAACCAGCCATGCAGATGCCAATCGGTTCATCAAATCTACCCGTCCTCGAATTTGAGGAATATTCCCAGAGCAATCAATATCCCGGATATGGGAGGTGCCCAAGCTGCAGCAAAGACGGGAATCTCTCCCGCCTCACCCAGAGTCATAGCAAGATTTTGTAGGAAGTAGAGGGAAAAACCACAAACTAGAGCAAGAAACACAGAAACACCCAGATTCCCCAAGCGTTCGTTTTGCAGCGTAAAGGCGGCCCCGAGGATCAGCATTGCCACCAGCATAAGCGGGCGTGCCAGTTCCATATTGAAATGGATAATATGGGGCAGGGCGGAAAAGCCTGCCTTGGCGATGATGTCGATCATTTCGGGCATTTTCCAGATCGGCACGGTTTTGGGTTTTGGATAGCCTTCAAGGATCTGTGCCGGGGTAATATCGGTTTTGAAACGCCGGATTTCAAAGGTTTCAGAGCTGCTTTCCGGATTGGGAATATCGCGGCTGATGTGCCACAGCTTGCCATTGGTGAAAATCCACTGGCCATTGCTCAGGATAGCGGTGCGCGAAAATAGCCGCGATTTCAAGGCCCCTTCGCTGTCGAATTTCAGGGCGGTGGCCTGTCGCAAACTGGCACCGCGCCGGTCGGTGCTTTGGGCGTGGATCACCGTGTGGCCATCGCTATCCTTTTGGCGTAGCCAGAAGCCGTCTTCGCCAAAGGAAACCGTGCGCGTATTGGTTCCGGTATATTGGGCGCGCAATTCGGTGTAGCGCGCTGTGAGCGTTGCCGCTACCGGATTGAGCAGCATAATCGCAACCGCCCCGAGCAAAAATGCGTAAATGGCCGGTATGGCCATGGCCCGCAAGGCCGACATCCCGACCGCACGGGCCACCACAAATTCGTTGGAACGCGCCAGCCC
>JALWOO010000412.1 GCA_027083485.1 Amylibacter sp.
TTACAACACCCTTACATGTTGTAAGTTTTCCCGAATTTGTGTGGAGAGGGCAAAACAAAGGGTATAACGCGCAACCTGTTCCGTTTGCTCCGAAACGGTAAACGTGGTTTTAAATGCAATGTTTCAAGGTGTTAGTGCCGCATCTATACAGTGAAATTCTTTAACACCGGTATTAATCTGGCGACGGCGTTGTCGTTCCCGAATGTATAGACGGGCATAAAAAACATGGACCATGCCGAATAAAGGCAGCGGTTCCTGACAGAAAGACAGCCTAGAATCAACGATCTGGTGAAATGGTGGGCGACCCTGGAATCGAACCAGGCATGAGTTTCCTCGGCGGAGTTACAGTCCACTGCCGCACCTTGCAGCGCGTCGCCCAACTTTGCACCGAATACCCGTGGATTTCGGGGGCGTCAACCGGAAACTGACGTTGCTTTGCAATTCCTGCTCTTGTCAGGAATTGCCGGGCATGCGAAACCGGAGAAAGGTAAGGAAAGGCGCTGTTTTGGCTTCTAGAAAATCGAAAAAACCGACTTGGGTGGTAGAAAAAGAACGCACGCGTTCGGGGCAGGCGGAAACGCTGTGGCTGTTTGGCTTGCATGCGGTTCGCGATGCTTTGCGCAATCCGGCGCGGGTGAAGAAACGTCTGGTTTTGACAAAAAACGCGGCGGACCGCTTGTCCGATGTGCTGCCCGAGGCCGGAATCGAGCCGGAAATTGTCGAGACCCGCAATTTCAATGTGCCGCTTGATGCGCAATCCGTCCATCAGGGGGCTGCGCTTGAGGTGCTGCCGTTGAACTGGGGCAGCCTGTCCGAGGTTTGCGCCCCGCGCGGGGGTAATCCGGTTGTGTTGCTGCTGGATCGGGTGACGGATCCCCATAACGTCGGGGCGATTCTGCGTTCGGCAGAGGTCTTTGGTGCGCGCGCGGTGATCGCGACCCAGCGCAACAGCGCGCCGGAAACCGGTGCCCTTGCCAAAACCGCATCAGGCGCGCTGGAACGCCAGCCCTATGTGCGGATTCAAAACCTGTCCACGGGCATGCGGGTGCTGCGCGAGATGGGCTATTACATCATTGGTCTGGATGGCACAGGCGAGGCGGACCTTGTCGAGGAACTGGCGAAATCCGTGCATATCCCGCTTGCGCTTGTACTCGGTGCCGAGGGGCCGGGGTTGCGCAAACTCACCAAAGATACCTGTGATTTGCTGGCAAAGATCCGCTTTGCCGGTGATTTCGGATCGTTGAATGTGTCTAATGCTGCGGCGGTGGCATTGTTTGCGGCGTCGCAACGCTGAACGGAAG
>JALWOO010000413.1 GCA_027083485.1 Amylibacter sp.
GAAAAAGATGCCGATAAACGCCCCCGGAAAACCGGCAATCACGATCAGCATGGCATTGCGGAACACATGGCCATAAAACACCGCCCGTTCGGTCAGCCCCTTGGCGCGGGCGGTCATCACGTATTGTTTGTTGATTTCATCCAGAAAGGAATTTTTCGTCAGCAAGGTCGTGGTGGCAAAGGCCCCGATGGTGGCGGCGGTTACCGGCAACACGATATGCCAGAGGTAATCCGTGATCTGATGGAACAGGGTGAAATTCTCGAACCCGTCAGAGGTCAGCCCCCGCAGCGGGAAAATCTTCCAGTATGACCCCCCCGCAAACAGCACCAGCAACATAATCGCGAACAGAAAACTGGGGATGGCATAGGCGGCGATAATCACCCCGCTGGTCCATGTGTCAAAACGGGATCCTTCGCGCACCGCCTTGCGGATGCCCAGCGGGATCGACACCAGATAGGCAAGGATGGTCGACCAAAGCCCCAGGGTGATCGACACGGGCATTTTCTCCAGAATCAGATCAATCACGGAAATCGAGCGGAAATAGCTCTCGCCGAAATCAAAGCGCAGATAGTTGCCCATCATCTGCAAGAACCGTTCCAGCGGCGGCTTGTCAAAACCGAACTGTTTTTCCAGATCCTTGATAAAATCTTCCGGCAGGCCCCGCGCCCCCTGATAGGTCTCGTTGCCACGGCTCGCGCCGCCGCCAACCTCGGAGCCGCCGCCGCTGATCCGGTCGGTGGCGCTGCTTTCCTCGTCCAGCTGGGCAAGTATCTGTTCAATCGGACCGCCCGGAACGAACTGGATCAGGGCAAAGTTGATGATCATGATGCCGATCAAGGTCGGAATCATCAGCAACAACCGGCGAAGGATGTAAGCTCCCATGGTTTAGAATGCGCCTGCTTTTTTGAGTTTCTCTGCTTTTTCAGCACTGTACCACCAAAAATCCATTTCGCCCATAGAATAGGGCGGCAGGTTTTCGGGATGCTCGAACACATCCAGATAGGCAATCGTATGCGATCCCTTGTACCACTGGGGCACCCAGATGTGCATTGCGCGCAAGGACCGGTCCAGCGCATGAACGGCGGTGGTCAGCTCTTCACGGCTCTTGGCCTGTTCGATAATATCCAGCAGCGCATCAATCGCCGGATTGGCAACGCCGCTCAGGTTGCTGGCCCCCTTGTTGTTCACCACCGCACTGCTGAACATGTTGCGCAATTCAATGCCCGGCGTCAGGGACATGCTAAAACGCTGAATAACAATATCATAATCATATTCCTTTTGCCGCTCGGTTGCCTGTGC
>JALWOO010000414.1 GCA_027083485.1 Amylibacter sp.
GGCGCTGGAGGAGGAAATCCATGCGCTGGCGGGGCGGCCTTTTAATGTGGGCTCGCCCAAACAGCTGGGGGAAATACTGTTTGACGAGATGGGCATTCAGGGCGGCAAAAAGGGCAAGACCGGTGCCTATACTACCGGCGTCGATGTTCTGGAGGATCTTGCGGCCGAGGGGTACGAGCTGCCGGCACGGGTGCTGGACTGGCGGCAAATGTCCAAGTTGAAAAGCACCTATACGGATGCTTTGCAAACCCATATCCATCCGGAAACCGGACGGGTGCATACATCGTATCATATTGCCGGAGCCAGCACCGGGCGGTTGGCGTCATCGGATCCGAACCTGCAAAACATCCCGATCCGCACCGAGGCCGGCCGCCAGATCCGCGAAGCATTCGTTGCCGAAGAAGGCAATGTTTTGTTGTCGCTGGATTACAGCCAGATCGAGCTGCGTATTCTGGCGCATATCGCCGATATCGAGGAATTGAAACAGGCATTTCGCGATGGCGTCGACATTCACGCCCTGACCGCCAGCCAGATGTTCGGCGTCCCGATCGAGGGCATGGACCCGATGGTACGCCGTCAGGCCAAGGCGATCAATTTCGGGGTGATCTACGGTATTTCCGGTTTCGGTCTGGCCCGCAATCTGCGGATACCGCGCAAAGAGGCGCAAGCTTTTATTGACACCTATTTCGAACGCTTTCCGGGGATTCGCGAATACATGGATCAGACGGTCGCCTTTGCCAAGGAAAACGGATTTGTGCAGACCCTGTTCGGGCGCAAGATACACACCGCCAATATCGGGGCCAAAGGGCCACAGGCGGGGTTTGCCAAACGTGCGGCGATCAATGCGCCGATTCAGGGAACCGCTGCCGATGTGATCCGGCGCGCCATGATCCGCATGCCCGAGGCCACGGCCCATCTGCCTGCCAAAATGCTGTTGCAGGTCCATGATGAGCTGATCTTTGAAGTGCCGGTAAGTGCGGTCGAGGAAACCACCGCCGTTGTCCGTCGCGTCATGGAAAACGCTTCCATGCCGGCTGTGCAACTGGATGTTCCGCTGACGGTGGATGCCGGGCAGGGGGGCAACTGGGCCGAGGCGCATTAAAGCGAAAGGCTTCAGGCCTTGGGGGGAATCCGCAAGCGTTGGCCTACCTGAATGCGGTCGGGGTTGGGAATCAGCCGTTTGTTGGCCTCGTAAATGCGGGGGTATTGGGTCGGGTCACCATAGAAATTGCGGGCAATGGAGCGCAGGCTGTCGCCTTTCTGGATGGTATAGAAATAATGCGAAACACTGTCCCC
>JALWOO010000415.1 GCA_027083485.1 Amylibacter sp.
CTTTACCACCAAACAGGCCGAAGGCACGGGGCTGGGCCTGTCCATCAGTCAAAAGCTGATTACGCGGGCCGGCGGGCATATCAGTGCCTGTAGCGATGTCGGTATCGGTACCCGTTTTTCGATCTGGTTGCCTGCTGCGGATACGCCCTAGCCGAGGTTCTGGGTGCGCAACACCCGTTCCAGAAATTGCTGTGTGCGTGCGTGTTCCGGTGCGCCGAACATTTTCTCCGGCGGGGCGATTTCCAGCAACTCGCCATTGCTCAGAAAACACACCCGATCCGATACCTCGCGCGCAAACCCCATTTCACGGGTCGCCAGCAGCAGCGTCATGCCCTGTGCCTTGAGCTGGCGGATCACGTCGAGAACCTCGCCCACCAGTTCCGGATCAAGTGCGGAGGTGACTTCGTCCAGCAGCATGATTTCCGGCTCCATCGCCAGCGCGCGCACAATCGCGGCGCGTTGTTGCTGACCACCGGAGAGGCGATCCGGATAGACATGCGCCTTGTCCAGCAGGCCGAAACGATCCAGCAGGGCCTCTGCCTGTTCGGTGATTTCGCGGCTGGCCATGCGTTTGACCTTCATCGGGGCCAGCTTGATATTTTCCAGCACGGTCATGTGGGGAAACAGGTTGAAGCTCTGGAACACCATGCCGATTTTGCGCCGCACCGGATCGGGGTCATAGCCGGGCACGGAAATATCCTCCCCGTCCAGCAGGATCTCCCCGTCGTCAATCGGGTCCAGCAGGTTGATACAGCGCAGCAGGGTGGATTTGCCGGAACCGGAGCCGCCAATCAGGCAAACCAGCTCGCCTTTGTTCACATCAACGGTAATGCTCTTGCAGACCTCCAGCGGGCCAAAGCTCTTGCGGATATTGCGCAGGGAAAGTTTCGGTTCGCTCATCGTGTCCTCTGGGCGTTTTGTTTGGCCATCAGGTAATCGGCGAAACGGATGGCGGGGATGGTGGCCACCAGAAAGATGATCGCCGCGCCCACATAAGGGGTGAAATTGGCAAACAGGGATTTGTAAACGCCGGCCTGACGCAGGACTTCTACAGGGCCGATAAAGGACAGCAAGGCCACGTCCTTGAGCAAGGCCACAAGGAAATTCACCAGTGTCGGCACCACGCGGCGGATCGCCTGTGGCAGCACCACATAGCGCATCATGGAGGTTTCCGACAGGCCAAGCGAACGCGCGGCGGAACGCTGGCTTTCGTGGATGGATTCAATGCCGGTGCGGAATACTTCGGCGATATAGGCGGCATAGGCCAGCACCAGCGCCACGGACCCCCAGATATA
>JALWOO010000416.1 GCA_027083485.1 Amylibacter sp.
ATGTATAGCCAAGCCCAAACCAGCGGATCGGCAAAATCCGCGAACGGCGCGCCAATGCGCCCAGAAATCCGAAGAGAATGATAAAGGGCACCGAGCCTGCCAACAGCAGGATAACCGTGCCAAAGCTGGCATAAAACTGCATGTGTTTGGCCGTGGTCAGGTAACACCATAACCAGCTAAGGCCTTCGAGCGAGGAGGGGTCAGCACACAAGGGAAACGTCCTGTCAGACAAAGGAAAGGGCCGCTGAGGGCAGCCCTTTCGTATTCAGGTTCTAGTAAGGGCCTTTTACACCTTCAAACCATTTTTCAATCAGCGCATTCAAGGTGCCGTCTGCTTTGACGGTTGCTATCGCTGCGTTGAGCTTGGCTTTCAGCTCGGTGTCGCTCTCGCGCACACCCATGCCGACACCGCCGCCGATGCTGACTTTATCAGCGATCACAAAGGCACCGTTGCTCTCGTCCACGAATTTTTGCAGATAGGAGCCATCCGCCAGAACCGCATCGGCCTCGCCGTTTTTCACAGCGGCAATGGTTTCATCCGGCGTGGCAAATTCAACCAGAGTTGCGCCACTGGAGGCCACATAAGAGGCCTGAATGGTGTTCACCTGCGCGGCAATCACACCCTTTGGATCAAACTTGGTATCCGCCAGAGTCATGTAAACACTGGGATCCGGTGGGTAATATTCAGATGTAAAATCAATCACTTCGTCGCGTTCGTCGGTGATCGACATGCCCGCGATGATCACATCGTAGTTGCCGGAAACCAGATTCGGAATGATGCTGTCCCAGTCATTCTTGACCCAGGTGCATTCCAGTTTGGCAACTTCGCAAAGCTTGTCGCCCAGCTCGCGTTCAAAGCCGTCAATTTCACCGGCATCATTGACGAAGTTCCAGGGAGGGTAGGCACCCTCAGTCCCCATGCGCACGGTATCAGCGGCGCTTGCCCCTGCCGAAATAGCCGCAATTGCGGCTGCTATAAGTAGATTTTTCATATTTTCCTCCGTTGGTTATGATTTGTTAATGGGTCGAGCTTAAAAACTGTTTCAAGCGTTCCGATCGGGTATTGCCGAATACCTGTTCCGGCGGGCCTTGTTCCTCAATTTTTCCGAGGTGCAGAAAAATCACATGGCTGGCCAGATCGCGGGCCATTTTCATATCGTGGGTCACCAGCACCATGGTATTGCCTTCTTTGGCCAATGCGCGGATGACCTGCACGACCTCTGCTTCTGTTTCAGGGTCGAGCGCGGATGTCGGCTCGTCAAACAGCATGGCTTCGGGGCGCATACACAGCGCGCGGGCAATCGCGGCACGTTGTTGCTGCCCGCCAGAGAGCTGTGCCGGATATTTATCGGCCTGATCGGCAATGCCGACCTTTTCCAGCAGGGCCATCCCGCGTTTGCTGGCCTCAACACGGTCTTCGCCCAGAACGGTAACGGGGGCCTCGATCACATTGTCCAGAACCGACAGATGCGCCCAGAGGTTAAACTGTTGAAAAACCATAGAAAGATCGGTGCGCAAGCGGCGAACCTGATCTTTGTCTGCCGGTACACGGCCCGCTTTGCCCGGCTTCCATGTCACCGGCTCGCCCTTGATTTTAATCTCGCCCGCCTGAGAATTTTCCAGCAGGTTGATACAGCGCAAAAGCGTGCTTTTGCCCGAACCGGAGGAGCCGATCAACACCACCACATCCCCCGCATGGGCCGTCAGATCAACGCCTTTGATGACTTCAACATCGCCATAGCTTTTGTGGATATCGGTCAACTGAATGACGGGAACGGTTTGTGAAGGCGCAGGATTTGGCAAAAGTAGCTTCCGGATCTTGTTTTTCTGAAACTGTGGTTTGATCTGACCAAAGAGTCAACAAAAACCCCGCATCAGGAAACAAAACCCCGAATTTCTTTACGTAACTGCATTTTTTTGTTTGAATTCAGGGGTATCCCACAAGCTGTTCTCCATGATGTCTTGCAGAATTTCTACGGCTGCCAACACGTCCGATTCTTCGGTATACAGCGGTGTAAATCCGAAACGCATGATGTCCGGCGCGCGAAAATCACCGATCACGCCGCGCGAAATCAAGGTTTGCATGACGGCGTAACCCTCTGGAAAATGGAAAGAAACTTGCGAGCCGCGGTGCTGTGCATCGCGCGGGCTGGCAAGGGTCAGGGCAGGGCAGCGGGCCTCTACCTCGCGGATAAACAGATCGCTCAACCGGATGGAGCGCGCCCGCAGATCCTGCATGTCCACATCATCCCAAAGGTCAAGCGCCGCCTCCAGTGCCGTCAACTGAATGACCGGCGGCGTGCCGACCCGCATGCGTTCAATGCCCTTTCCCGGGCGATATTCCAGATCAAAAGCAAAAGGGGCCTCATGCCCCAACCAACCGGACAGGGCCGGTTCCACCTGATCCGCCAAATCGGGACGCACATAAATAAACGCCGGCGCACCGGGGCCGCCATTCAGGTATTTATAGGTACAGCCAACCGCGAATTCGGCCTTGCTCGCGGTCATATCAACCGGCAAAGCCCCCGCCGAATGGGCCAGATCCCAGATCACAACAATTCCCAAATCCTGCGCTGCACGGGTGAGGGCGTTCATATCATGCAAACGACCGGTGCGATAGTCCACCTGTGTCAGCATCAACACCGCAACATCCGTGCTTAACGCATCCGCCACGGCTTCAGGGGCGACCGTTTGCAGGGAATGGCCCTGATCCAGCGACTTCAACAAGCCTTGCGCCATATAAAGATCGGTTGGAAAATTTCCCGTATCCGAGAGCACGATTTTGCGCCCCGAATTGATTTTCAGTGCCGAGGCCAAAGCCTGATACACCTTGATCGACAGCGTATCGCCCATGATGACGGTTCCGGCAGGGGCACCGATCAGGCGGCCAACCCGATCCCCAACGGTTAAGGATTTCTGCATCCAGCCGGCCTTGTTCCAGCCAGTGATCAGCATCTGACCCCATTCATCACGCATCATGCGCGCCACATGCTCGGTTGCATTGCGCGGCAACGGGCCAAGGGAATTGCCGTCCAGATAGATCATGTTTTCCGGCAAATCGAACAGGTGCTTTTTCATCGGGATACCTTTGGGTTTTGTTTGATCAAACTGTGTCGGATATGACAGGGAAGCGCAATATGTTTTATGCCTGAAGTAATATTTTGACAGCAGGTAAAGCGCGTGTAATCATTATTATGTTAATTTAGCATTAAAGCGCAGAACGCTAAAACGACAGGTTTTCAAAGCAATACAGGAAACAGTGACATTAAACACTTTTATCCCTGCCTTTTCCATTAGGTATGAATTGTCTAGCGACAAGAACCAAATGCTACCCAAGTATCGGTTCTCTTGGCCAAACACGGTGTTACGATCTTCCCGGTTCCAGTGCACTGTGTTTGGCCAACCCTTATTTTGCTAGACAATCCCGCTCTTTGCCGCATTATCCATCGCGTTGACTCACTTTGGAATCATTATGACCGCAATCCTGATCCTGAACGGCCCGAACCTGAACTTGCTGGGCATCCGCCAGCCAGAAGTCTATGGCACCACGACCTTGGCAGATATTGAACGCGACTGTCGAAAAACAGCGCGTCAGCTTGATGTGGATATGGATTTTCGCCAGTCAAACCACGAAGGTGTCCTGATCGACTGGATCCACGACGCCCGACAAGCCTTTGATGGTATTATCATAAATGCCGGCGCTTATACACATACCTCGATCGCGATCATGGATGCTATTGCCAGTGTGTCAGTGCCAACCCTTGAATTGCACCTCTCCAATATCCACGAACGCGAGGATTTTCGCCGTGTCAGCTTTGTCGGAAAAGTCGCCTTTGATTTGATTATGGGCCATGGTGCCAAAGGGTATCCCATGGCATTAGAGAGAATTGTTTCCCATATTTCTGGCAAAACGTGATCCAGATCAAAGTAGATCACATTCAATATATCTAATGTATCTCGGAAACATCATGTGAGAGGTCATCAAAATGTTCAGTCTGGTATCCGTCGTCTTTACCTTTATTTCAGCCACAATCATGGGCATTTTTATCGTGGCTGCTCTGGTTTCCGGCTTTAACACCCTGACACCAATTCTCATTGCAATTGTCGCCGGTTTCCTTGTTGCGCTTCCAGTATCCTATTTCGTGGCCAAAGCAATGACCGAAGCAGAGTAAACTTGCCGGATTAGCCCGTTCAAAGCCAAACCTGTCGACAAAATCAGGCAAATGCATTTATGCTAACCGGCCGTTTCCGGCCGGAATGGCGTTTTTCCTATAGAGGTTCCCGTCAAAACCACGGGCACAAATACAATTCCCTACATGAAAACAAGCCAGGTCACCCCCCGAAGCCAAGGGAATACAACCCCGATGTGACCATGCTAAAAGCCAAAACATGACAAATATGGTTTTGGCCTTACCCCTGCCCCATAAAAAAAAGCCCCGCCAAAGGCAGGGCTTTTCGAATATTTAGGCTGGATTATCCGCCGATTGTTTTTGCAACTTCTGCGGCGAAATCTTCTTCTTTTTTCTCGATACCTTCGCCAACTTCGATGCGTTGGAAGGCAACGATTTCAGCACCGGCATCTTTGGCGGCCTGACCAACAGTAATATCCGGGTTCATCACAAAGGACTGGTTCACAAGGGTAACTTCGGAGAAGAACTTCTTCATCCGGCCTTTGATCATGTTCTCAATGATGTTCTCGGGCTTGCCGCTTTCACGGGCCTGCTCGGTCAGAACATTTTTCTCGCGCTCAACCAGTGCCGGATCCAGATCCTCTTCGGACAAGGACGCCGGGTTGGTTGCGGCAACGTGCATGGCAATATTGCGTGCAGTGGTTTCATCGCCACCTTTCAGCGCAACAAGAACACCGATTTTGCCCAGACCATCGGCAACCGCACCGTGAACATAGGCCGCAACGACATCACCGGCTACTTTGGCAATGCGACGCACGGACATGTTTTCGCCGATGGTTGCAATCGCGTCTGTAACGGTTTCCTCGACGGTTTTACCGCCCATGTCGGCAGCTTTCAACGAGTCCAGATCGTCCGCCCCAACGCCTGCGGCAACAATGCCGGAAACCATGTTCTGAAAGTCGGCGTTTTTGCCAACGAAATCGGTTTCGGAGTTCACCTCAACAGCAACCCCTACCCCGTCTTCAACCTTCACACCCACCAGACCTTCAGCAGCAGTACGGCCGGCCTTTTTGGCGGCTTTGGCCAGACCTTTGGTCCGCAGCCAGTCCATGGCGGCTTCGAGGTTGCCATCGGTTTCAACCAGTGCTTTTTTAGCGTCCATCATGCCTGCGCCGGACAGATCGCGCAGTTCTTTAACCATCTTAGCTGTAACAGCCATTGTCATTCTCCATATTCGCAAAATTGCAAACGGGGGCGGTTTGCGCCCCCGTCAAATCAATCAGGTGACGGGGATTAAACCGTTTGACTTTATGTTGAAACGCAATTCCCGGTCTTTCGCTAACGCTCAAATGGGAATTGCGTTGTCTATTGATC
>JALWOO010000417.1 GCA_027083485.1 Amylibacter sp.
CCCGCGCCCCCACCAGCTTCAGCCCGTGTTCCTGACCGGCCTCCACAATCAGATCCCACAGGTAATTCTGCATTTCGATCGGGTGATGCAGTTCCCAGCCCAGCTCGCCGGTATAGGCCACACGGATCGCATTCACCGGACACATGCCCAGTTCAATGTATTTGGCCGACAGCCACGGGAACCGCTTGTTGGACAGGGCGGTTTCCGGATCGGCGTCCTTGATGATCTTGCCCAGAACCTCGCGGGTTTTCGGGCCGGCAATGGCAAACACGCCCCATTGGTTGGTGACATCGTGGATTTCGATATAGCCGAACTCCGCCGCCTTGTCCTCGGCCGCCTTGCGCAGATAGTCGCTGTCATAGGCGGTCCAGGCGCCGGCCGACACCAGATAGTAATCGTTCTCGCCGTTGCGCACGATGGTATATTCCGTGCGCGTGGTGCCGGCGGCGGTCAGCGCATAGGTCAGGTTGATCCGGCCCACGCGCGGCAGCTTGTTGCAGGTGAACCAGTCCAGAAATGCCGTGGCCCCCGGTCCTTTGACCATATGTTTGGTGAAGGCGGTGGCGTCGATCAGCCCGACGCCTTCGCGAATGGCGCGGGCTTCTTCCACCGCGTATTGCCACCAGCCGCCCCGCCGGAAAGACCGCGCCGCGTGATCGTCGAACCCTTCGGGGGCATAGTAATTGGGCCGCTCCCAGCCGTTCACCTGACCGAACTGCGCACCGGCGGCCTTTTGCCGGTCATAGGCAGGCGAGGTACGCAGGGGCCGGCAGGCGGGGCGCTCTTCGTCCGGATGGTGCAGAATGTAAACGTGTTCGTAACATTCCTCGTTCTTGCGCGCCGCATATTCGGTGGTCATCCAGCTGCCATAGCGTTTCGGATCAAGGCTGGCCATGTCGATTTCGGCTTCACCCTCGACCATCATCTGTGCCATGTAATAGCCGGTGCCACCGGCGGCGGTGATGCCGAAACTGAACCCTTCGGCCAGCCACATGTTGCGCAGTCCGGGCGCAGGCCCCACCAGCGGGTTGCCGTCCGGCGTGTAGCAGATCGGCCCGTTGAAATCATCCTTCAGACCCGAATTTTCACAGGACGGAATCCGGTGAATCATCGCCAGATACTGTTCCTCGATCCGTTCCAGATCCAGCGGGAACAGATCGGCGCGGAAACTGTCGGGTACGCCGTACTCAAACCGCGCCGGTGCGCCTTTTTCATAGACCCCCAATATCCAGCCGCCCCGTTCCTCGCGCACATAGGATTGCGCGTCGGCATCGCGGATCACCGGATGTTCGGGATTGTTCTTGCGCCACTCTTCCAGCATCGGATCCTTGTCCATGACGATAAACTGGTGTTCCACCGGAATCGCCGGAATTTTGATCCCCAATTGCCGCGCCGTTCGCTGCGCGTGGTTACCGGTGGCGGTGACCACATGTTCCGCATGGATGGTGAAATCCTCGGCTCCGGCCACCAGATTGCCGCCCTTTTCCACCATAATCTTGCCGCGCACGATCCATTCGGAGCCGGTCCATTCATAGCTGTCCACCTGCAGCTTGCGGTAAATCTCGACCCCGCGCTGGCGCGCGCCCTTGGCCATGGCCTGTGTCACATCGGCGGGATTGATATAGCCGTCGGTTGGGTGGTAAATCGCGCCTTTCAGATCATCGGTGCGGATCAACGGCCAGCGCTCCTTGATCTGGGCCGGAGTCAGGCGTTCAAACGGCACCCCTGCGGATTCGGCGGTGGTCCCGTAAAGCATATATTCATCCATCCGCGCATCGGTTTGCGCCATGCGCAGGTTGCCCACCACGGAAAACCCCGCATTCAGGCCGGTTTCGGCCTCCAGCTTCTTGTAAAATTCCACCGAATAATTGTGAATATGGGTGGTGGCATAGGACATGTTGAACAACGGCAGCAGCCCCGCCGCATGCCATGTGGAACCGGAAGTCAGCTCGTCGCGCTCCAGCAGCACCACATCATCCCAGCCCGCTTTGGCCAAATGATAAGCAATCGAGGCACCAACGGCACCACCACCAACAACACAGGCTTTTACATGGGTTTTCATTTTCGCGACTCTCTTTGGGGTTTCCGCATTAGATTGCAGAAATTTCGGGCCTGACGCCAGAGTCAGCCGACCTTCCCTTTGTGAAAAACGACATGTCTGTTAGAAATCTTCTTTTTACGTGGCGCAGCTCTTTACCGCTTTGTCTGGCGATTTTCGAAAACCTCCGGTAAAAGTCTTGAGCGGAATCAGTTTCCACCTCAAGCCACCGGAGCACCCAGCGATATGGACGCTAAAATCGAAACCATCGCCAGAAACTCTTTGTTTCTGTCCAGCCTGCCCGAAGAAACGGTAACCACAATTCTGTCACGCATGACAGAACGCCATTTTGATCACGGGCAAACCATTTTTCTGCAGGGGGATCCGGCCGAAACCATTTATATCGTGGTCGAGGGCTGGGTAAAACTTTACCGCATCGCCCCCAATGGCTCCGAAGCCATCGTCGGGGTATTTACCGCAGGTCACAGCTTTGGCGAAGCACTTGCCTTACGCCACGAGGTTTACCCCGTCGCTGCAGAAGCCGTCACCGATAGCCATGTGTTATGCCTGCCGACCAGTATTCTGACCAGTATGATCAAGAGCGATCCGGAAATCTCCATTTCTATTCTGGCTGCGACCTTTCAGCATCTGCACTCCATTGTGTTGCAGATCGAGCAGATCAAAGCCCTTTCCGGCGCGCAACGGGTGGCCGAATTTCTGGTGGAACTCTGCCCCGTCGAAGAGGGAGCCTGCACCGTTACACTGCCATATGACAAGGTATTGATTGCCGGCCGTCTGGGCATGAAACCCGAAAGCCTGTCCCGCTCCTTTGCCAAGCTGCGCAAGCTCGGCGTGAACGTCCGCCAGAACCACGCGGCAATTTCCGACGTGGAACTGCTCCACAGTTATGCCATTGGTGACGAGGAATTACGCTTACGCAAATCGGTCTAGGACATTGGGACCAGATACAGCCCCAGCAACAACACCGAAAAACTGCCCAGCGCGAAATTGAAACCGCGCCGCCAGAACCGTGTGTTTTCCAGCCCCAGATAGCGGGACAGGATAATCCGGCCTTTGATCAAGGATAACAACAGGATTACAACGCCGGCAATGGCTGTGGTCGCGGTGCTGGCCACATGGCCGCGATCAATAAACACCGCCACCCCTGTGCTGATCGAGGATAACACCATCAGCGCCAGCCACGCCTGTATCAAACGGGTTTTCTGCATCGGTTACCTCAGCAAATAAATCACGGGGAACAACATCACCCAGACCAGATCAACCATGTGCCAAAAGGCGGCCCCGACCTCGATATTGCGCGGAGCATCGCGCCAGGCCACCAGCAGCAGAATGGCGATACCCGCCACCACATGCGCTGCGTGAAAGCCCGTCAGCAGATAATAGAATGTAAAAAAACCGTTGCTGTCGATCGTCAGACCAGCCGCCAGATCGGCACGGTACTCCAGCGCCTTGATCCACAAAAACACCGCTCCCAGCATCGCAGCCAGCACCAGCATTGCCCTTGCACGGGCGCATTGGCCAGCCTCTCGCATCCGCAGCGCCAATGCCGCCAGAAAACCGCTGGTCACCAGCACCACCGTATTCGCACCGGCAGCAGCGCGGTTCAGGTGGTCTTGTGATTCAGCGAATCCGGCAGGGTCAGCAATCCGCATCCCCATAAAGGCTGCCAATCCGGCCCCGAAGACCAACAATTCACTGACGATCAAAATCCACATCATCAGATCGCCGGGCAATTCATCCAGCACGCTTGCAGGTTCAGGCTGGTTCATGCGCCCACCAGATGACGATAGATTTCCGGCAGGGCCATGGTCAGCTTGTCCGGATGTGAAATCGTAGCATAGCCCCCCTGCCCGAACATCCGGTTGAACCACGCCTTTTCGCGGGCCTCGATAGTAATGCCGTACACCGAATGGCCTGCACGGCGGGCTTCGCGAATCGCCATGGCGGTATCTTCGATGCCGTGGCGGCCCTCGTAATGGTCCAGATCATTGGGTTTGCCATCGGTAATTACCAGCAACAGCCGTTTCTTTTTCGCCTGTTTGGCCAGATCGGCTGAGGCATGACGGATCGCAGCGCCCATGCGGGTATAAAAACCCGGTTTCAGCCCGCCAATACGGGCTTCTACAGTGGTGCTCATCGGTTGACCGAACTCCTTGCAGGACAGCATATAAACCCGGTCCCGTTTCAGGGACGAAAAGGCATGGATAGCGAAATCATCCCCGCAAGCATCCAGCCCCCATGCCAGCGCGGCAAGGGCCTCGCGTTCCACATCAATCACCGCACGCCCAGTGACCGCACTTTCGGTTGAACGAGACACATCCAGCAGGATCGACACCGCCAGATCACGCCGTTGCGGGCGGGATTGACGCCAGATACGGTCCGAGCCCTCTCCATAGGCACGCAGGTCGGAGTAAGACCGCACCGCAGCATCCATGTCCAGCTCCTCGCCATCGGGCTGCCCGTGCAGGAATATCCGCCCCGGTTGCAAGGCCTCGAACTGGCGTTTCACGGCGCGGATACGGCGCACCGATTGCGGATCGGCGCGAAAGGACGGGATATCCTCCACGGCCTCTACCACACTGGTCAGCACCCGCGTGTGGTCCGGCAGATAATTGCCGCTGCGGGCCTCCCATTCGGGATAGGTGAAAACGCCGGACAGGCGCTCGCGGTCCACGTCTTCAGGGGCCAGATCTAGATGCAGCTTCAAGCGCGTGGCCGGTGCCTTTGAAATCTGGCCAAGACCGATTTCATCCTGATCGTCAGCGGCCTTCTTGGCATTGTCGTATTCGTCATCCTCCACCTTGCGATTCAGGTTCAGGAACTCGGCCCAGCTGAGGATGGTTTCAAAATTGAACAGGGTCAGGCTGTCTTTGCGCTCTGCCTGATCGGCCTTGTGACGTTTGGCCTTTTTGACCACATCACTGCTTTCTTCCGGCGTGCGGCCTTCGGTGTCATAGCTTTCCACCTCGGAAGGCGAAGAAAACTCCACCGCGCGCAAGGCTGGCCAGAGCGGCACCGGATGGAACGGGCGATAGCCGAGCGGGGCTGACAAGCCCGATGGATCATCCAGCGCCGCCAACAAGGCAGGGGAATCACCTTCGCCCAATTGATAGCGGATCAGGGCTTCGACTTCGGCTTCCTGTTTTGGCAGGTTCGGACGGTTGCGGCCTTGCAGCGCATATTGACACAAAGCGGAATAAAGTGCGCGCAGGCCGGGGGCCTCTGCCAAGGTGCGTTCTGTCATCCGGCGCGCGGCATCGAGCGCGTAAAGGTCTGCACGCAGCGGGTCGCTATCGTCGCGCCGCTCCGGTGCGTGGGCGGCGCAGGCGGTCAGCCACAGATACAGGGCGGCATTGGCCTCGCGGCTTGGGAAATGGGCAAGGGTTTCGGGCAGGCGCAAGGCCTCCCCGTCAAAAGACGCCTGCGCCATACGCTCAACATC
>JALWOO010000418.1 GCA_027083485.1 Amylibacter sp.
GCTGAAAACCGTCTGTTACGCCACCGCCCTGCCCTGGGCGGCCTTTACCGCTGTGGTCTATTCGATGATTATCTTTGGCAGTTTTGTAAAGCTCTGGGGCTATAACAACAGCTTTACGCTGGATCACTATATCCGTGCCTTCGGCATCAAATGGACAGACCACGGCATCCGCTGGTCCGGTGTGGCATGGGACAGCTATTTCACCACGCTGCAAATCGCCTCGATCGCCGCGCCGCTGACGGCAATTGTCGGGCTGGCCACGGCCTATCTGCTGGTGCGGCAGAATTTCACCGGCAAAAGCTGGTTCGAGTTTTCCACCATGCTCAGCTTTGCCATTCCGGGCACAGTGATCGGCGTCAGCTATATCATGGCATTCAACTTCCCGCCGATCGAGCTGACCGGCACCGGCGTGATCCTGATCATCGTGTTTGTGTTTCGCAATATGCCCGTGGGCGTGCGCGGCGGTATCGCGGCCATGTCGCAACTGGACAAGAGCCTGGACGAGGCCTCTATCACCTGCGGGGCCAACAGTTTCACCACCGCGCGGCGCATCATCATGCCGCTTCTGGGACCGGCCATTGTAGCCGCCCTGACCTACAGCTTTGTGCGGGCGATCACCTCGGTTTCCGCGGTGATCTTTCTGGTCAGCGCGCGCCACAACATGGCCACGTCTTTCATCGTTGGCCGCGTGGAAAACGGCGAATTCGGCATTGCCATTGCCTATTCCGCCGTGCTGATCGTCACCATGCTATTTGCCATTACCGCCATGCAACTGATCGTTGGCCAGCGCAAATTGCGCCGCACCAACCGCGTTGCCGACGCCACCTGAGCCAGAGGAAAAACCATGCAGAATATCAAACCCGGATCAGTAGAATTCAAAGGCGTCGTGAAGCAATACGGCGCGGTGACCGCCCTGAAAGAGCTGGACCTGCACATTCACCCCGGCCAGCTGGTGACCCTGCTTGGCCCGTCCGGTTGTGGCAAAACCACCACCCTGCGCCTGATTGCCGGACTGGAACCCGCCACCGATGGCCAGATCCTGATTGGCGGCAAGGACGTCACCCATCTGACCGCGACCTATCGCAATGTGTCGATGGTGTTTCAATCCTATGCCCTGTTTCCACATATGACCGTGCTGCAAAACGTAGCCTACGGGTTGACCGTGAAATCCACCCCGAAAAAGGAAGCCATGCAAAAGGCCGAACAGGGGCTGGAAATGGTCGGCCTCGCCGGATACGGCCCGCGCCTGCCCTCTGAACTGTCCGGCGGTCAGCAACAGCGTGTCGCCGTGGCGCGCGCAATCGTGCTGGAACCTGAGGTTCTGTTGCTGGACGAACCCCTGTCCAATCTCGATGCCAAACTGCGCCGCCATGTGCGCGAGGAAATCCGCCAGATCCAGCAAACCCTCGGTCTGACCGCCGTCTACGTGACCCACGATCAGGAAGAGGCCATGGCCGTTTCCGACCGTATTATCGTGATGCGCAACGCGGAAATCGCGCAGGAAGGCTCGCCCCATGATCTCTATGAAAAACCCAACTCCGCCTTTATCGCGGATTTCATCGGCGACGCCAATCTGATCGATTGCGGGATTATTTCCAGCGAAAACAACGTAGCGCAGATCGAACTCGCCGGACATCCCCTATCAATCCCCAACGCACAGGCCCACGCAGGCGACGCCAAACTGGTCCTGCGCCCGCATCAAATCCGCCTTCACCCGGCCAGCGCCAACACCGAAGGCTTTGGCGCAACCGTCACCTATGCGGCCTATCTGGGCAATCAGGTGCAATACACGCTGGACGGTGTGCTTGGCCCGCTGTTTGCGATCACCGATGCCGGAGCCGACCCGTTCACGGTTGGCGACGATGTCACAATCACCTTCGATCCGGCGGTCGCCCGATTGGTGCCTGCCTAAAGCCTTGCATTTTACCCCTTGATTATGGCACCAAGCGAAAAAAACAACAAAACATCCGAGGCGAAAAAATGAAACAGCTTATCCTTGTGGTTGCACTCGGCAGTCTGGCCATGCCGGCAGCCGCATCCGGTAAAATCGAACGGGCCTGCCTGAGATCCGACCGGCAAGCCTCGCGCAGCCAGTGCAAATGCATTCAGCGTGTGGCCAATAACCAGCTCACCCGCAGCGATCAGAAGCTGGCGGCCAAATTCTTCAAAAATCCGCATCTGGCACAGGAAACCCGCCAATCCAACAGCCCTTCCAAAGAACGTTTCTGGAAGCGCTACAAAGCCTTTGGCCTGGCAGCCGCCGACACCTGTAAATAACGCCCAGTATTTCAAGGGTGCGCTCTCTTTCAGCATTTTGCACGGAATTATTACTATGCCCTTAATTTTCAGAATTTTATTTGTCTCGCTGGCAATCTGCCTGCTGGGCAGCGCACCGCTTTTGGCCAAATCGCCGAAAAAGGGCGAAGTGCTGCTGATGCAAATCCCCAAAAACTACAAACGCGCCTTTGCCGACCGCACACCGCGCCAGATGTTGCAGGAATTCATCCCCAAGGGCCAGAACATCAAATCCTACCGCGAGATGATTTCCTTGCAAATTTTCTATGGCGGCCTCGGGGCCAGCGCCAAGGATTTCGCCAAACACATGCTGGAACTGAACACCAAAATCTGCCCCAAGGCCAGCGGCAGGATCGAAGCCCTGAAGCGGGAAAACCGCTACCCTACCGCGCTTTATTCCTATGCCTGCAAGGCCAAAACCAGGGCCCGTTCCGAATGGGGATTGGGCAAAGTCATCGAGGGCCGCGACAGCCTTTATGTGGTG
This sequence comes from Amylibacter sp., assembly GCA_027083485.1. GTDB lineage: Bacteria > Pseudomonadota > Alphaproteobacteria > Rhodobacterales > Rhodobacteraceae > Amylibacter. Next base: position 2,780 of record JALWOO010000418.1, read on the forward strand.
ATCAAAGTCTGGAAAAAAGCCCCGAGCAAAGCCAGGCTAAAGAAATGGCGCGGCTTTATCCAGGGCATCCGCCTGTGTGACACAAGACGCGGCAAAAAGGCCTGTGGCCCATGAAAATCGTGATCCTGACAGGGGCCGGAATTTCCGCCGAAAGCGGCCTTGGCACCTTTCGAGATGCGGGCGGGTTGTGGGAAAAATACCCGCTCGAACAGGTGGCCACGCCAGAAGGTTTCGCCGCCAACCCTGCGCTGGTACATGAATTTTACAACGCCCGCCGCGCGCAGGCCGCAGCGGCAAAACCCAACGCCGCCCATCTGGCGCTGGCCCGGTTGGAACGCACATACCCGGGCGAGGTTCTGCTGGTTACCCAGAATGTCGATGATCTGCACGAACGCGGCGGCAGTCAAACCGTTTGGCACATGCACGGCGCGCTGAACCGTGCCACATGCGCCGCCTGTGGCCATAAATGGCCCGCCCCGATGCAGATGCAGGCAACCGATCCCTGCCCCGCCTGTCAGGCCCCCGCCACACGCCCCGATATCGTCTGGTTTGGCGAAACGCCCCATTTTATGAACGCTATCGCGCAAAAACTGGCCACCTGCGATCTGTTTGTGTCCATCGGCACCTCCGGCACGGTCTACCCCGCCGCCGGTTTTGTACACGAGGCCAAACGCCATCGCGCAGACACGCTTGAACTGAACCTCGAATCGAGCCGCGCCTTTGATGAAACCCGCGCCGGCAAAGCCACCGACATCGTGCCCGACTGGGTCAACAGCCTGCTATAGCCGGTTCGGCACCGGCTCGCCGGCGAAAAAGGCCCGCAGGTTTTCCACCGCCATCATCCCCATCTGGCTACGCACCTCCAGCGCGTTGGTGCCCAGATGCGGCAGCAAGGTCACATTGGCCATCTCCCGCAGGGCCCGGGGCACGGCCGGTTCATCCTCGTACACATCCAGCCCCGCCGCCGCGATCTGCCCTTGCGCCAGCGCTTTGATCAAGGCCGCCTGATCGACCACCTCGCCGCGCGCCGTATTCACCAGCACCGCATGCGGGCGCATCGCTGCCAAGGCCGCCGCGTCGATGATATGAAAGGTCTCCGCGCCACCGGGCAGGCAAATGCTCACCACATCCGCCGCCGCCATCACCTCGGCAATACTGTTCAACTGACGCGCCCCGTCAATGCCGCTGTCCTTGGTCGACCGGTTGTAATACACCACATCCATACCAAAACCAAAATGCGAGCGGCGCGCCACCGCCTGCCCGATCCGGCCCATGCCGATCACGCCAAGGGTTTTGCCGCTCACATGCAGGCCGAGCAATTGCGTCGGATGCCAGCCGAGCCAGCCGCCGGAACGCACCAAAGCCTCCCCTTCCGAGGCCCGCCGCGCCGCCATCAGCATCAGCATCACCGCAATATCCGCCGTGGCGTCCGTCACCGCCCCGGGCGTATTGGAGACCACAACCCCCACCGCCTGCGCCGCCGCCACGTCAATGTGGTTATAGCCAACCCCGAAATTCGCCAGCATCCGGCAGCGCAACTCCCCCTCAAATGCCGCAGCCCCCAGCGGATCGCCCAGTGTCGGCAAAACCGCATCATAACCGGCCAGCGCCGCGCGCATGTCTTCAGGCGTCATCGGCACGACATCCTCGCGCACCGTCACATCAAAATATTTCCGCGCCTCGTCAATCACCGCCTGCGGCAAAACCCGCGTTATCAAAAGGGTCGCCATCCCTGCGTCTCCATTTTCTTCAAATATCCAAAATCAACACCGCCGACAAACCACAGCCCCCGAAAGATCAGTGCATCCGCCCGCCGCGCGGCACCTCCTGATCCGGAGCCAGCAACACAATGCCCCCCTGCGCATCCGGCACGCCCAGCACCAGAACCTCGGACATGAACGGCCCGATCTGGCGGGGCGGAAAATTGACTACGGCCATCACCTGCCGCCCGATCAGGGTTTCAGGCGTGTAATGGTCGGTAATCTGGGCCGAAGTCTTCTTCACCCCCAGATCATCACCAAAATCCACCCACAGCTTGATCGCCGGCTTGCGGGCCTCGGGAAAGGGTTCGGCCTTTACCACTGTGCCCACCCGAATATCCACCTTCAGAAAATCGTCAAATGTAATCCCGCTCATGCCTTGTCCTCCCCGGCACGCCCCAATTCGCGCCCCTTGTCCGCCGATGCCTTTACCGCCTTTTTCATCAGAGGCACAAAGCCGGTTTCTTCATCCATCAACACCTTTAGCGCCTCCGCCGTGGTGCCCCCGGGCGAGGTCACATTGACCCGCAACTGTGTCGGGCTTTCGTCTGCATCCTCGGCCAGTTGCCCCGCACCGCCAACCGTGGCTTTGGCCAGCTTCATCGCCATATCGGCAGGCAGGCCCTCGGCCTCTCCGGCAGCGGCAAGCGCCTCTATCAGGTGGAAAACATAGGCCGGACCGGAACCGGACACCCCCGTCACCGCATCAATCTGGTCTTCGGTCTCAAGCCGCACGGTCTGGCCCACGGCCGACAGCAGGGTTTCGGCCATTTGCAAATCGGCCTCGGTTACATTGGCATTGCCGATCATCGCGGTAATGCCGCGCCCGATGGCGGCAGGGGTATTGGGCATGGCGCGAATGATCGGGCTGTCCGCCCCCAGCACCGACTCGAATGCCGCAATGCTGGTGCCCGCAGCCACCGACAAAAACACCGTATCCCCCCCGCCCAGCGCCTGAAG
>JALWOO010000419.1 GCA_027083485.1 Amylibacter sp.
TCCATCTGGGCCGCCATCTTGCGGGTCTTTTCCAGATTGAGCGGCCGCACCAGCCAGTCGGGCTTACGATTGTAGAACCCGCGGACATGTTCACGGCGAATCAGGGGAATCGCGTCGCCGAACCGTTTTTTATGCATCTCGATCAAACGCTGGCGGTGGGTATTTTCCTCTAGCGCCATTTCATCGAACATGGTGGCAGATTCGGGGTATTCCTCCCGCAAACCAGCCGCATAGCTCGCATAAATGCGGCCATCCTCTTCTTCGGATGAAATGGCCAGCGCCAACACTTCCTGCTCCGACAGGTCCAAAAAGCTGCGTTTAGAGGCACCAAAAAACCGGGATATCATCGGCCTTCTCCTTTTAGAATTATTCTAAACTTATTAAGCGATAACTTTCTGTTTGGCAATTGGCTGCTTGCCCGAATCCTGAACAAACTCTAAGGCAAAACCAGCCAAAGGAGTTTGCCATGACCGAAAAACTGACACTCACCCGCCCGGACGACTGGCATTTGCATTTGCGCGATGGCGATATGCTGCGCGCCGTTGCTCCGGAAACAGCCCGCAATTTTGGCCGCGCCATCATTATGCCCAACCTCGTGCCACCGGTTATCACAGGGTCACAAGCCAAAGCCTATCGCGATCGCATTCTGTCCGCGCTGCCTGAAGGGTCATCGTTTCAGCCCTTGATGACCCTGTATTTGACCGAAACAACGGACCCTGAAGATGTCGTCACCGCCCATCGGGACGGTTTGATTTCTGCGGTCAAACTCTATCCCGCCGGTGCCACCACCAATTCGGCTTCCGGCGTCCGCGACATTGCCAATGTGATGCCGGTTCTGGAAGCCATGGCCGATGCAAAAATCCCGCTTTGTATTCATGGCGAAGTCACGGATGCCTCCATTGATATTTTTGATCGCGAAGCTGTTTTCATCAATACCGTCCTGGCCCCTCTGCGTCAGCGCTTGCCGGAATTGCGCATCATTTCCGAACATATCACCACCCAAGAAGGCGTTGATTATGTACTATCCGCGTCCAAAAATCTGGCAGCGACCATCACCACGCACCATTTAATCATAAACCGCAACCATATTCTGGTTGGCGGCATTAAACCGCATTACTATTGCCTGCCCGTCGCGAAACGTGAACATCATCGGCTGGCACTGCGCAAGGCTGCGACTTCCGGCGACCCACGGTTCTTTCTGGGAACAGACAGCGCCCCGCATACAGACCCCAATAAATTAAGCGCCTGCGGCTGTGCCGGTGTATTTTCGGCCACCAACACAATATCCTGC
>JALWOO010000420.1 GCA_027083485.1 Amylibacter sp.
ACCCGGTGGTGCCAGCAAGGAATGTGTGGCGCAAGGGCTGGCCAATACAGTAACCGGCTTTTTCGGCGGCATGGGCGGTTGTGCGATGATCGGGCAATCCATGATCAACGTGAATTCCGGCGGGCGCACACGCATTTCCGGCATTTCTGCGGCGCTGTTTTTGTTGACCTTTATCCTTGCCGGATCATCCGTTATCGAATTGATCCCCTTGGCCGCGCTGGTCGGGGTGATGTTCATGGTGGTGATTGGCACATTCGCCTGGCAGAGCTTCAAAATCCTGCGCATCGTGCCTTTGTCCGATGCTTTGGTGATTGTGCTTGTAACCGCCGTCACAGTTTACGAGGACCTTGCCACGGCGGTTGTGGTCGGCGTGATCGTATCCGCGCTGGTTTATGCCTGGAACGCCGCGTCGCAAATCCATGTGAAGGAGCACCCCTCGCAAACACAGGCCGGCGCGCTGGTTTATGAAATCGAAGGGCCGCTGTTCTTTGGCTCTGCCGGCAGTTTTCAAAAGCTGTTTAATCCAGAAGACGGTCCCGACCACGTGATCCTCGACTTTGCCAAATCCCGCGTGGTGGACCAATCCGCACTACAAGCCATCGAGGCTGTAGCCGATAAATACCTCAAGGCTGGCAAACGCCTGCAACTGCGCCACCTAAGCCCTGATTGCCATCAGTTACTGGCCAAAGCCGGACAGTTGATGATTGATCAGGACGATGATCCCGAATACCATCTGGCCGTAGATTATGACGTTCAGACCGGCCGTTTGGGCGGGCATTAAAATGCTCTGGCCAGCGGTCGCCTAAAACACGATGACATTGCGACGCGATTTGCCGGCCTTGGTGTCGGCAATCCCTTCGTTGATCTGCTCCAGTGGATAGCGGTTGCTAATCAGCTCATCCAGCTTGAGCCGCCCAAGCCGGTATTGCGCCACCATCCACGGAATATCCCGCTTCAGCACCGTATCCCCCATCAGCGTGCCACGAATGGATTGGCTGAGCGCAGACAGGATCACCGGTTCATAGCTGGCTTTGGCACCGGAGGGCGGCATGCCCACCATGATCATTTCTCCGCGCGGGGCCAACATACGCGGCGCGGTTTCAAACAGCTTGATCGCCCCGACAGTCACAAAAACAAAATCCGCCCCGCGACCACCGGTCAGCTTCCGGATCTGGCGCGCGGCGGTTTTATCGGCCCCGTCGATTACATCGGTTGCCCCGAATTCCTGTGCCGCCGCCAGTTTTTCCTCTTGCAGGTCCAGCGCAATCACCCGAGCCGCCCCCGCCAGAACCGCACCCTGAATGGTGTTCAACCCCACGCCACCGGCACCGATCACCACAACATTGTCGCCCGGTTTCACCTTGGCGGTATTGATCACCGCCCCGACTCCGGTAATCACCCCGCAAGACAGCAGACAGGCCGCATCCTTGGGGATGTCGTCGGGTATTTTCACCACCTGACTTTGATCCACCACCACCTGTTCTGCAAAGGCACCGGTCAGAAGGCCATGTTCGGCAACCGCCCCGTCCGCCAGCGTGATCGGTGACGCCGCGACCTTGTCATAGCGGTCCTCGCAACTGGCCAGATGACCGGAGGCGCAGCTTGGGCAATCACCACAAGACCGGATCATCGTTGCCAGCACGCTGTCGCCAACGGTAAACCCCCTCACCCCTTCGCCCAATGCACTGATGGTGCCTGCGGCTTCGTGACCGTAAACAGCCGGCAAATGCCCGCCCCAGTCGCCATTGATAAAGGAAATGTCAGAATGGCAGATGGCGCAAGCATCCAGTTTCACCTGAACCTGCCCCGCCTTTGGCGCATGCAATGCGATATCCTCGATTACCAGATCCGCGCCGAATTCACGGCAAACTGCTGCTTTCATCATCCGTTCCTTTGCTTTTGGTTATGCGCCCATAGGCACATCAATTCCGTGGCCACATGCGCACCCGCACTTGCCGTCGCCCCTGTGGTGTCATAGGGCGGCGATACCTCGACCACATCCATGCCAACCACGTTTATCCCCGCCAAGCCGCGCAACATCGCCACCGCCTGAGCAGAGGTCAGCCCCCCCCAGACCGGCGTTCCCGTCCCCGGCGCATAGGCCGGATCAAGCGCGTCGATATCAAAGGTCACATAGACAGGATTGTCGCCGAGAACGGTTTTTACCTTATCGACTACCGCTTCCGGCCCGATACGGTGGACCTCTGGTGCATCAATTATATTCACACCAAGCATGTCCTCGTTTACCGTGCGAATTCCTACCTGCACCGAGCGTTCCGGCACCACAATGCCATCCTTCACAGCCTTGTAAAACATGGTGCCATGGTCGATCCGGTCACGATCATCATCGGCCCATGTGTCCGTATGGGCATCAAATTGCAACAGCGACAGCGGGCCATATTTTTCGGCATGGGCCTTCAGGATCGGATAGGTGATATAGTGATCCCCGCCCAGCACCAAGGAGGCAGCACCGGCATCCAGTATCCCCTTGATATGCGCCTGCAAAGCCGCTGGAAAGGCGCTGATCCGGCCATGATCAAAGGCCACATCACCATAATCGGCGACATTGAATTCCTCAAGCGGGTTCAAATCCCAGCCATAGGGCGCATCCGGCGATTGCAAGGCCGAGGCCTCGCGGATGGCGCGCGGACCAAGGCGGGTACCCGGACGGTTCGTCACCGCACAATCGAACGGCACGCCGGTGACGGCCAGATCAACACCGGTCAGATCCTTGGTGTAGCTGCGACGCAGAAAGCTGGTTACACCGCCATAGGTGGCCTCAAAGGACAGGCCACGAAAGCCTTTGCGCGTGATTGCCGTGTCGATTTCATTGGCAGCATCTTCCAGAGCCATGGCACACCTCTTGTAATTTGATCATATTTTCACAATCAAACAGGTGCAATGAATTTGCAAGGGGAATAGCGCCTGCTATCCGCCCAAAGAATACCCGAAACCGCGCACTGTCCGAATCGGGTTGTCCGCCCCTTCGCCAAGCGATTTTCGCAACCGGCCTACGTGGACATCCACCGTGCGCGTGCCCACATCCGCCGACCGTCCCCAGACACGGTCCAGAAGTTGATCCCGCGACCAGACCCTGCCCGGCTTCTCGATCAGGGTCAGCAACAAGCGAAATTCGGTCGGACCAAGCTCGACAGGCTTCCCGCCCACCGTCACCCGATGCTGGACAGTATCCACAACAAGCCCTTCATATTCCAGCCGCTCGGCCACAATCCCCGGGCGCAACCGGCGCAGCACTGCGCGTACCCGCGCAAGCAATTCCTTGATCGAATAGGGCTTCACCACGTAGTCATCCGCCCCCGTATCAAGGCCGCGAATGCGGTCGTCCTCTTCACCGCGCGCCGTCAGCATGATAATCGGAATGCTGCGCGTTTGTTTGTCATTCTTCAAACTGCGACAAACCTTCAACCCCGACAAATGTGGCAACATCCAGTCCAGTAAAATCAGGTCCGGTGCCTGCTCCTGAACCACCAAAAGCGCCTCTTCGCCATCTTCTGCACGCAATACCTGATAGCCCTCTGTTTGCAGGTTATAGGCCAGTAATTCCATTTGCGCAGGTTCGTCTTCAACTACCAAAATCACCGGATCAGTATTCTTTGTCATGACAATTCCTCCAAATTCGCAACCGGCAACACCACGCAAAATTCACTGCCTACGCCAGGTTCACTGGATATTTCCAACGTGCCTCGATGACGCATCAGAATGTGTTTGACGATAGCCAGCCCCAAACCTGTTCCCCCTTTGGATCGAGACCGCCCCTTGTCGATACGATAAAACCGTTCCGTCAGGCGCGTGATATGTTTTGGGGAAATGCCATCGCCTTGATCTGTAACACAGACATGCAAGCCATTCTCTGCCACCCAGGCCCGCACCTTTATAGCTGTCCCTGCTTGACCGTATTTAGCCGCGTTTTCGATCAGATTGGAAAACACCTGTGTCAGCTCGTCCAGGTCCCCGTGCACCAGCGGCAGCGACTCTTCCAGTTCCAGCAAAACTGTCGATTTTTCCCGTTCCGTGATCGGTTCAAGCGAGGCAATCACCCTGCGCAAAACCGGCCCGATGGCCACCAGATCATCCGGCGCAACCCGTTCGGCGGCCTGTAGCTTGGACAAGGACAACAGATCGTCAATCAAACGCGCCATGCGTTGTGCCTCGGTCTCCATCAAGCCCAAAAACCGTTCGCGCGCATTCGCATCATCCTTGGCCGGCCCCTGCAGGGTCTCGATAAACCCGTATAGCGCCGTCAAAGGAGAGCGTAATTCGTGGCTGACGTTGGCAACAAAATCGGATCGCATCTGTTCCGCCTCGCGGATATGAGTCACGTCCTCCAGGCTTACAATCGCCTTGGCATCTTCTAGCGGTGCTTCCGGATTCATCCGAACCACGGTAACGCTAAACGAGGTCGGAACCACCAGTTGCAATTTTATATCGACACTAACCTGAGTTTTCCCTGCCAGCACCCGATCCACTGCCTTGAGGCATTTTTTGGACGAGATAAAATCATCCAGTTTACGCCCGCGCAACCCCACGCCAAACAGCTGCCCCGAAGCCGCATTGCGAAACAGGATCTGGTGATCCCGGTCCACCATGAACACAGCAACCTTCAGCCCGTTCAAGACCGCTTCAACGCTTGCGTGCATCATTTTGTTATCTCCGGCCCTTAAATTACTGCCTCTGCAGCGGGAATACGGGCCATTTGTAACAGGTTGATAACGCCCTGCCCAATAAAACAGCCCCAAAGCATCTATTTGCAGAACTGTGATCTTCATCAACAACTTGCAATTCGCTGCATAGTATAAAGGCCATGAGGCGGGCCAAAACCGCGATTTTGTCATCATTTTCAAAAACGCCACAATATATCGGAGAGTTTCTATGAAACAAAAATATTTCACCATTCTTTGCGCGGCTTTTATGGCCAGTACAGGCCTGATGCTCAGTGCCGGTACTGCTACCGCTGTAGATGGCTGGGTCATGAAATGCCAAGGCGGCGGCAATATGCAAGCTGTCACCACATGGACAGCTCGCGGAAATATAACCAAGACCGAGGTGTTTTTCACCCACGCCTCCGTGGGATCCAGAACCCGCCAACCAGCGGCGGGCAGCTGCGCATGGGAAGATCGGGGCATTAACGCCAACGAACCGCGGAAACTGACTTTTATCAGCGGTGGCGGCATTGAAATGCGCTGCAGTCAAGGCCAATGCGATGCCGTGGCCCGCAATCCGGGTGCCCTGAAACTGCAAACCTATGTACAGGCCGGAGCCCCGTTTTCGGTACTGGTTCACAATACTGCTGGAACCTTCCAAATTATGCAGATATTGAACTAAGGATCTCAAAAAATGACTTTTACAAAACGCATCGCAATCGCTGCCACACTCTTGTTCGGTCTGGCAACAGGGGTCAACGCACAAACCCCCACCAGCTATCCCATGGTTTGCCACGGCGGACCGAATATGTTCGTCAGCGCCAAG
>JALWOO010000421.1 GCA_027083485.1 Amylibacter sp.
CAAGCTGCAGCGGTGGAAGCGGCTCTCTTGGCGGAGGTTCAGGCAGCGCCAACAGCAGCGCCGGCTCTGGCAGTTCGGCAGGAAGTTTTGGCCTTTTCAAACGTAAAAAGAACGAGCCGGTAACTGTCGCCCAGAAAAAAATTCAGGATTTCGGCAATTTGATTCCGCAAGTGACCAATGTGCGCGTGGAGCAGGTAAAATCCGGTGCCATCATTCATGCCCGTGGCAAAGCCAGCCGCGTTGGTTATTACGATGTCAAACTTCTGGCCCCGAACGGCATGAGGCCGGATGAAAAAGGCGTTTTGACGCTGGAGTTTCGTGCCAAACAACCGGAATTCTGGACAACAGCCAGTACCGAACGCGCCCGGGAAATCGAAGTTGGCCGCTATATTTCCCGCTACAAGCTTGACCGGCTACGTAAAATCGTCGTTATCGGGGCGCAAAATATCGTCACGGTCGGCCGATAGGGCGTAATCACGCCCCCCAAACAGGCTTTCGTTTATCGAAAAATGCTGCAATCCCTTCGGAGGCCTCGTTTCCTTCCCAAGTATCGACCAATGCGGCGATGGTCATTTCAATTTGTGTGTCGGGGATTTCCCCGCCCTGATCGGCAATCAGCATTTTGGTGCGCGCAACAGCCCCCGGAGCCACGCTTAGATAAGGTCTAACCTCTGCTTCCACCGCACCAGCAAGACCCTCCGCCGGAACACATCGCGCCAACAGGTCAAGGTCGACGGCCTCTTTTGCCCCAAAAATGCGGGCCGACATCATAACGCGCCGTGCCCGTGCCTGCCCCATGCGTGCAATCACATAAGGCGAGATCGTCGCCGGTATCAGCCCAAGGCGCGTTTCTGTCAGGCCAAATTTGGCCTCTGCCACACCGATAGCCACATCGCAGACCGACATCATGCCAATGCCACCGCCAAAGGCTTGCCCCTGAATGGCCCCAATCAAGGGTTTGGACAACGTGTTCAACGCATTCAACATAAGCGCCAGCTTGCGCGCACCAGCCGCCCGCCCGGCTGCATCCGCCTGCATCTGTTCCTGCATCCAGCCCAGATCCCCGCCAGCACAAAAACTGCGTCCGGCACCGGTCAGCACCACAACCCGAATATCATTGTCCGCCGCAATTTCACCGCAAGCCTGCGTCAGCTCCTCTATCATCAGGGCGTTCAGCGCATTGTGTTTTTCCGGTCGATTCAATGTCAGTGTCGCCACGCCACGGGAATCAACTTCCAGTAAAATCGTTTCAAACATGTTAATTCCTCAGTGTTTTTGCAAATTTAGCCGCATCTGCCAGCTTTTGCAGATCAAGCCCCGTGTCAAAACCCGCCGTTTCCAGCAGAGATGCCACAGAGCCGCTATCCACATTTCCCGCCGCACCGGGCGCATAGGGGCAACCGCCCAGCCCGCCGACCGAGGCATCAAACACCCGCAATCCCAATTCCAGCGAGGCTTGAATATTGATCAGCGCCCGACCGGCTGTGTTGTGATAATGCCCCGCCAGACGCGCGGCGGGGACCTCTGCCAGCACTGCGCGCAACATGGCTGCAATCGTTTCCGGCGTGGCCTGCCCGATTGTGTCGCCCAGCGAAATTTCATAACAGCCCAGCGCCAGCAGCTTTTTCGCCACCCGCGCCACCGCCTGCGGTTCGGTCGCCCCGTCAAACGGGCAGTCCGTCACGCAGGAAATATAGCCCCGCATGCGCATCCCGTCCCGTTTCGCCGCCGCCGCCACATCGGTAAAACGGGCAATGCTTTCGGCCACTGTGCAGTTGATATTGGCCTTGCTAAACCCTTCGGAGGCCGAAGCAAAAATCGCGATTTCGTCCGCCTGCGCCTGTTTCGCCCCTTCATAGCCACGCAGATTCGGGGTCAGCGCCGCATAGCGCAGGCCGGTTTTGCGTTTGATCCGCGCCAGAACATCGGCGCTGTCGGCCATTTGCGGCACCCATTTGGGGGAGACGAAACTAGCCACCTCGATCCGACGAAAACCACAATCGGACAGGAGATCCACCAGCGCCACTTTGTCGGCGGTGGCAATCATGTTTTTTTCATTCTGCAACCCGTCGCGCGGGCCGACCTCGAAAATCTCGGCTTTCTCAGGCATCCGGCACCTCGTAGAAACCCTTGCGATAGATGACCGCAGCCCCCTTTGGCGGCAATGATTTCTGAAATGCCGCGCGGCTTTTCAGCCGGTCAAAATAGGCGGCAAGTTTCGGAAATTCCGCCAACGGTGTAAAATGCTGCGCAATATACAGGCCATAGCCGATATTCGTATCAACACCGGAAAAATCGCCCAGCAAATATTCCCCCGCCAGCGCGTTTTCCAGCACGCCCAGCACTTTTTCAAGCCGCTTGCGTTCCAGTTTCATCAACACGGGCGAGCGCATTTCGTCCTTGAACAGCACGATATGCTGTTGCGTCAGGCTGGCCACATGCGCGCCCATGGTTTCGGCGAAATGCAGATATTGCAACCACTTGGGCCAATCCGCATCCCCATGTTTGCGCCAGAAATGCGGTGCGTAGGTGGCGCAGAGGTATTCGGTGATCGCGCCGCTTTCGCTCAGCACCACATCGCCGTCAATCAGACAGGGCACCCGCCCCGCCCCAGAATAGCGCAGGTATTCCGGCTGGTGCAGCGCCGGCCCGAATTCATGCAGTTGCAATTCAAACGGCACCCCGATTTCATGCAACAACCAGAGGGACCGCATAGAGCGCGCCTGATGGCAGTGGTGCAGGATCATGTTTCGGCCTCCTGCAGACGGATCAGCATGGCCCCGTCGTCAACCTGATCCCCCGCAGCTGCAAGGATTTCGGCCACCTCCGTATCATAGGGGGCCACCAGCGTGTGTTCCATTTTCATCGCCTCCAGCACCGCCAGCGGATCGCCCTTGGCCACCTTTTGCCCCGCCTGCACCATCAGGGTTTTGACCAGCCCCGGCATCGGTGCCCGGATCACGCTATCGCCGTCCTCCTCTGCATTGGCCCGCTCCAGCAGGTCCAGCGGGGCAAAATGATGTGCATCGGGGGCAAAGACGCTGACCCCGCCACTGTGCTGCACGACCCGTAGGTCAAGCTTGCGTCCTTCATGGAACCAGCCGCCGCGCCGTTCCAGTTCCAGCACCGTATCGCCCAGTTCCACCCGATACCGGTTTTGCCCAAGGCAGATAACAGCCGCGTTTTCCACCTCACCAGCCAGTTCATACCAGACCGTGCGGCGCAAGGGCTGCCACAGGGCAAAGCCCTCTTGTGCCTGCCCGTTAAGCCCGGCCAGTGCCACAACAGCCACCGCCTTGACCAGATCACTGGCCGGTTCTTCACGGCTCAGCGTTTCTATTTCACGGTCAATCAGGCCGGTATCCACATCCCCGCGCGAAAACGCGGCCTGCGCTGCCAGCTTTGACAGGAATTGCAGGTTGGTCACGGCCCCTGCGACCTCGGTTTGGGCCAAAGCCTGCCGCAGAGCCTGCAAGGCCTGTTTGCGATCCGCCCCGTGAACCACCAGCTTGGCAATCATCGGGTCATAGAAGGGCGTGATCGTATCACCCGCCCGCACACCGGTTTCCGCCCGCGCCGATGCGGGAAACGACAGATGGGTCAGAGTCCCCGTGGCTGGCAGGAACCCCTTGGGCACATCTTCTGCATAAAGCCGCGCCTCAAAGGCCCAGCCGTTTATCGACAACTCCTCTTGCTTGCGGGGCAATGGTTCCCCAGCCGCCACGCGCAGTTGCCATTCCACCAGATCCTGACCGGTGATCATTTCGCTCACCGGATGTTCCACTTGCAAACGGGTGTTCATTTCCATGAACCAGAACCCGTCCGTGCGCAGCGGGCCGGAACCATCCACGATGAATTCCACCGTACCGGCACCGCTATAGCCGATCGCCTGCGCCGCCCGCACCGCCGCTTCGCCCATGGCGGCGCGCACATCTTCGGGCATGTCCGGCGCGGGGGCCTCTTCGATCACCTTTTGGTGACGCCGTTGCAGCGAACAATCCCGTTCGAACAGATGCACCGCATTCCCGTGCGAATCGCCGAACACCTGAATTTCAATGTGACGCGGATTGGTTACGAATTTCTCAACAAGCACCGCATCATTGCCAAAAGCGGTTTTCGCCTCGGAACGCGCGGACTCCAGCATCGCCTGAAACGCATCCGCCGTTTCCACCAGCCGCATGCCTTTGCCACCGCCGCCAGCAACCGCCTTGATCAGCACAGGATAGCCAATTGCATCGGCTTCGCGCGCAAGTAATGCATCGTCCTGATCCGCCCCGTGATAGCCCGGCACCACCGGCACGCCGGCCTCTACCATCAACGCCTTGGCCGCGTCCTTCAACCCCATGGCGCGGATCGCTTCGCCATTTGGCCCGATAAAGGCCAGACCGGCCGCGGCTACAGCCTCGGCAAATTCGGGGTTTTCCGACAGAAACCCATAGCCCGGATGGATCGCCTGCGCGCCCGTATCCAGCGCCGCCTGAATGATCCGCGCACCCTGCAAATAGCTCTCCGCCACAGGAGCCGGCCCGATATGCACGGCCTCGGACGCCATCGCCACATGACGCGCCGCGCGGTCCGCATCCGAATAAACCGCGACAGAGGCGATGCCCAGACGATTGCAGGTGTCAATAACGCGGCAAGCGATTTCGCCGCGATTGGCAATCAGGATTTTAGTGAACATGGGCGGCCTCCACAGCGGCAGAAAAAGAATTACAAAGCATATCCATCACATCCGAAACACGCCGAACACCGTGTCCTCCACTTCCCGATCCAGACAGGCCCGCAGGCTCAGCGCCAGCACATCGCGGGTCTGGCGCGGGTCAATCACCCCGTCATCCCAGAGCCGCGCCGAGCCATACAAAGGGTGGCTCTGCTCCTCGAACATCTCGATCGTGGGGCGCTTGAATTCGGCCTCGTCCTCGGCAGACCACGAACCGCCGCGCCGCTCGATGCCGTCACGTTTCACGGTGGCCAGCACACCGGCAGCCTGCTCGCCGCCCATCACCGCCACCCGCGCGTTGGGCCATGTCCACATGAAACGCGGACTATAGGCGCGCCCGCACATGCCATAATTCCCCGCGCCAAAAGAGCCGCCAACCACCACGGTGATTTTCGGCACTTTGGTGCAGGCCACCGCCGTCACCAGCTTGGCCCCGTGGCGGGCGATGCCTTCGGATTCGTATTTTTGCCCCACCATGAAACCGGTGATATTCTGCAAAAACACCAGCGGAATTTTGCGCTGGCTGCAGAGTTCGACAAAATGCGCCCCCTTTTGGGCGCTTTCGGAAAACAGGATACCGTTGTTGGCGATGATGCCACAGGGCATGCCCTCGATATGAGCGAACCCGCAAACCAGCGTGGTGCCGAAACGGGCCTTGAACTCGTCAAACACCGAGCCATCCACCACGCGGCCAATCACCTCGCGGATGTCATAGGGGGTTTTCAGATCCGCCGGCACCACCCCCAACATATCGGCGGGATCCAGAGCCGGTGCCACCGGCTCTTGCAGCGCGAGGGCTGCCCTTTTGGGCGGCGCGAGTGCGGCAACCGCCGCGCGCGCCAGCGCCAGTGCGTGGGCGTCGTCCTCGGCCAGATAATCCGCCACACCGGACAGGCGCGTATGCACATCACCGCCGCCCAGATCCTCGGCCGATACCACCTCGCCGGTCGCGGCCTTTACCAGAGGTGGCCCCGCCAGAAAGATCGTGCCCTGTTCCTTGACGATGATCGACACATCCGACATGGCCGGCACATAGGCCCCGCCCGCCGTACAGGACCCCATCACCACCGCAATCTGGGCAATGCCTTTGGCGGACATATTGGCCTGATTGAAAAAGATGCGCCCGAAATGGTCGCGATCTGGAAACACCTCGTCCTGATTGGGCAGGTTCGCCCCGCCGCTATCCACCAGATAGACGCAGGGCAAATGGTTCTGTTCGGCGATCTCTTGTGCGCGCAGATGTTTTTTCACGGTCATCGGGTAATAGGTGCCGCCCTTGACCGTGGCATCGTTGCAGATCACCATCACTTGCCGCCCATGCACCTGCCCGACACCGGCAATCACCCCCGCACAGGGGGCCACGCCGTCATACAGGCCATGCGCCGCCGTCAATCCGACCTCCAGAAAGGGCGAGCCGGGATCCAGCAGGTTCGCCACCCGTTCCCGTGGCAGCATTTTGCCCCGGCTCAAGTGCCGCTCGCGCGACCGCTCGCCGCCGCCTGCAACCGCCTGACGGGCGGCATCAGCTATGGTTTCGATCGCTTGTAAATGGGCCGCCCTATTGGCCTCGGCAACGGGGCCGGTGGTCGGGGATTTCGACAGAATTTTTGCCATGGATTGGGTCCGATCAGGGAAGAACAGTTTGTATTTGTGGAAAGGAATACCGGTGGCGTACGATCACGCTCCAATAAGCATAGGCCAGCGCGGTGGTCTGGCATATCGACCGAAATCCAGCCGCATCGGGGGCATCCTGCGGCAGAATATCGGCCTGAAAATTGCATTCTGCAGCACCAATACCCACCGCGCGACGAAAAGCGGCGCGGGCGACGCGCTGGCGATAACCGGATTTATCCGGTGTCTCCGCCCCCAGATCACCCGGTTTTGACGGCTCAAAACCCGCGATCCGGTCCGCGACAGCCGCTTGCAAAGATTGTGCAATCGGGGCCAAACACAGGCCGGGTGCATCTGCCTGTCGGCAGGGGGTGATAAAACGTGCCTTGCAGTTTTCAAATTCGCCAACATCGCGGCCTGCCTGCGCAAGGCAATCCACCAGGGTTGTTTGCGTTTGCGCCACGGCACCCGAGGCGAAAACAAGCCACAGCCCGACAGTCCAGATTACCTCTTGCCCCCGCATTGTTTTTCTACCCCTGCAATTTCATCAGTTCCCGCCCGATCAACATACGGCGGATTTCACTGGTCCCGGCACCGATCTCCATCAGCTTGGCGTCGCGCATGATCCGGCTCAGCGGGCTGTCGTTCATGTAACCGGCCCCGCCCATGGCCTGCACGCCCTGCACGGAAACCTCCATCGCCTTTTCAGAAGCATAGAGCACACAGGCCGCCGCATCCTGACGGGTGACTTCGCCGCGATCACAGGCCTGCGCGACAGAATAGACATAGGCGCGCGATGCATTCATCACCGTATAGATATCGGCAATTTTCGCCTGCATCAGCTGAAAATTCCCGATGCTCTGGCCGAACTGTTTGCGCTCCACCATATAGGGCATAATATGATCCAGCACGCTGTGCATAATGCCCACGCCAATGCCCGACAGAACCACCCGTTCATAATCCAGACCGGACATCAGCACATTGACCCCGCGCCCTTCTTCGCCCAGCACGTTTTCAAACGGCACCTCCACGTCTTCAAACACCAGTTCCGCTGTGTTGGAGCCGCGCATCCCCAGCTTGTCAAAATGTGCGCTGGTGGAAAAACCGGCCATGGTTTTCTCGATAATAAAGGCGGTCATGCCACGCGCGCCGGCCTCCGGATCAGTCTTGGCATAGACAACCAGCGTATCCGCATCCGGCCCGTTAGTGATCCAGTATTTGGTGCCGTTCAGCACATAGCGATCGTTCTTCTTCTCGGCCCGCAGCTTCATTGACACCACATCGGAACCGGCCCCCGGTTCGGACATGGCCAACGCGCCCACATGGTCGCCCGCCACCAGCGGCGGCAGGTATTTTTCCTTTTGCGCCTGATTGCCGTTGCGCCGGATCTGGTTCACACAAAGGTTGGTATCCGCCCCATAGCTCAGCGCCACCGACGCCGAGGCCCGCGCGATTTCCTCAACCGCGATGGTATGGGCCAGATAGCCCATGTTGGCCCCGCCAAATTCCTCGGGCACCGTGATCCCGAGCAACCCCAGATCGCCCATTTCCTTCCACAGCTCGGCCGGGAATTCATTGGATTTGTCAATCTCTGCCGCCATCGGCGCGATCCGCTCTTGCGCCCAGCGATGCACCATATCGCGCAGTGCTTCGATTTCATCGCCACAGGCGAAATTCATGGAAGAAGTAAACATGGGAGCCTCAGTCGAATTTAATTGAACAGTCGTTCATTTGTAGCAAGCCAAACCAGCCCTGTCCAGAGTTTTCACACAAACGTCACAGGCTGTGGGTTTCTTCATTGTGGTCGAACGACTAGGCTGGTGCAAACAATAAAGGCCCGTCCATGTTAGATAGCCACATGCGCCCGATCATTGAACGCACCCTCGCCCATAGCGCCGCTATGCTGGCGCGGTCGGGATTTTCGGCCAATTTGTTAACGGGACTGGGTTTTTCTATGGGCATGATCGCCGCAACCTGTGTGGCCACGGGGGATTTTTGGGCCGCCATCCTGTTTGCCGCCGCCTGCCGGATTCTGGACGGGCTGGATGGGCTGGTTGCGCGCCTGAACGGCCCAACTGCCCTTGGCGGGTATCTGGACATCGTCGCCGATTTCACCTTTTACGCGGCGCTGCCGCTTGGCTTTGTTGTTTTTGACCCCCTTGCCAACGGCATTGCCGGTGCCGCCCTTCTGGCCAGCTTCTTTGTCAACGCGACAAGCTTCCTCGGCTTTGCCATCCTTGCCGAAAAGAAAACCTTGAGCACCGATGTGAATGGCGAAAAATCCCATTACCATTCTGTCGGCTTGATTGAAGGCACCGAAACCATCGGCTTTTTCACCGTCACCCTGATTTTTCCCGAGCTTTTTGCGCCTCTTGGTCTGGCCTTTGCCGGCTTGGCCACGCTAACCGCCGCCCTGCGCTTGAGGGCTGCCATCAAACTGTTCTGAACCAACAACAAAGGCCCGGGAAACATCCCGGACCTTTAACAAACAGTTGCGTCAAATCCCCATCGCGCGCCAGCACTCAAAGGCTTGCCCCGCAAAGGGCACCATTTGATTAAATCAATAACCGCCCTTGCGGCGGCTTTCCGGCAAGCCAGCAATCCGGCCGCCTTGTTTGGACGGGTCCAGCGGAAACAGGTCATACACTTGTTTCTGTTTCACTTTCTCCCCCCAAAGCGCGCTCATAGCCTTGAGAATAGTGCGGGTATTGGGTTGAACCTGGCCATTGTCGAAGTATTCCTCGCGCAGATAGTTCATCAGATCCCAATGCTTGTCTGTCAGCTCGATACCTTCCGCAGCAGCCATTGCCTTTGCCAGATCTTCGCTCCACTCCGACTGATCCACTAAATAGCCGTTTGCGTCTGTTTCGATTGTTTTACCGTTAAATTCAAATGCCATTGGATTTCTCCCCTGTTTATTCTGCGCATGGCACCTGCCACACATTCATTGAATACGATACGTGAATTTCTATCGAAGAGCCAGCATTCCCGATGCGAAAAAACACCGCAGCTTAACAGGTGTTGTAGTGGAACCTTTCTTAATGTCAGGGCCTGTTAATCCTGCATCGCTGCCCGTTGGTTCGCAAAGCTATCAACTTCATTCAAACAACATCCACATCGCCGCCTTGCCGCCCTCCGATGGCATTGTTAATCGCCTCGATCAGGGATTTCTTTCGCACAGGCTTAGCCAAGAAAGCATCCATTCCAGCCGCTAAACAGTTTTGCCTGTCACTTTCAAAAGTATTGGCTGTTAGAGCAAGAATAGGGCAAGCGGGGATTTGCTGCTCTTTTTCAAAAAGACGGATTTCTTTCGTCGCTTGCAAGCCGTCTTTATTCGGCATGGAAATATCCATGAGCATCACATCCGGCTTCATTTCCGCATATTTTTCAACGGCCTGAACACCGTCTTCAGCAAATTCAAGATGCAAGGGCAGATCTTTGAAGTATCGCCCGATCAACAGCCGGTTGGTTCGGTTGTCTTCCGCAACCAGCATTGTTCTTACAGTATCTTCTCCTAAATATTCTTTGCCCGGCACCTCTACGCCCGCAACGGCCTTCAGGTTCAGGGACACAGTAAAACAACTCCCCTGCCCTTCAACCGAGGCAGCATCAATCGTGCCTGACAGCTTGCGGGCACAGGTCGCAGCAAGACATAACCCCATCCCGATCCCGTCAAACTTTCGGGAAAAATCCCCTTCGACCTGCGTAAACCGTTTGAATATATGCCTCTGGTTTTCGGCGGAAATCCCGATTCCTGTGTCTTTCACCTCTATCTTCAGGGCCAGCATACCGGATTGCCGACGGGCCGTTACGATCACATCCACGACTCCCTGTTTGGTAAATTTAACCGCATTATCAATCAGGGAATCAAACATTTGCGAAAGCAGAAACGGGTCAGACCAAACAACAAGGTCAACAGCCCCGGGGAGATGAAGCACCGGCCCTGTGATCCCTTTGGCGTTGGCCGCGATATGCCAATCATCCACCGTTTTGCGGAGCAACTCTGTTATATCTACTTTCTCTTTACGGGGAACAAAGGTTTCCTTGGTCACTTCACAGTAGCCAAGAAGACCTTCAACAACACGGGACATACGACCCGAGCCTTGGCGCAGAATGCTTAGAATATCCCTCTGACTGGAACTTAAATCTGTTTCAGCGAGCAAATCCACCCCCCCGACAATCGCATTGACCGGAGTTCGCAATTCATGGCTCATCCGGGCAAGAAATTCGGATTTGGCAGTATCGGCCTGTTTCGCTGCCGCAAGCGCCTTTTCCAGTTGATGCTGCTTTTCCATGTTCTCTGTCGCATCCCGCTCAACAGAAATAAACATTTGGAATTGCCCCTGCGCATTGAAAACAGGTGTAATGCTGATCTCCATCCAAACGGTCGAACCGTCTTTGCGGTAGTTCAAAATATGGTCTTTGAACGGCTTTTTCTCATCACATGCCGCCTTTACCCGGGCAAGGGTTTCAGCGCTGGTGTCCGGTCCATTGAGCATCTGGCCAACCGGACGCCCGACAACCTCCTCCAGTGAATAGCCGGTGATACGGGTAAACTGGCTATTCACCCAAAGAATGGTCGAAAATGCGTCCGACAGAATAACGCTATCCGTGGCATGTTCTGCAACAAGGGCAAGGCGGCGGGCCTCTTTTTCGCGTTTGGCAAGGGCAAGACGGGATTCGGCCAATTCCGCATTGATGGTGCTTTTCTCCAGCTTTTGGCGCAGAAGGCGGCGCTCGCTCTCGACCATCTTTTCCTCGCGCCTGAAGAAATGCTGAAACAGCCGCATCATCATGTAAAAAAGCAATAAAATACAGAAGGCTTCGATCAGGGCCGTAGCGTTCCCGACGCCATCGACAACGATCTGGTGGCCCAAAATCACCACAGTTGTGCCAATATAAACCGCAATACGCGCCTTGTGGGAGGGCAGATGATATCGTGCGCCGACCAGCGAATTAAAGGCCGCGCCCAGCAGAAAAACCCAGGCGGAAAAACGCAGGGCATCCCCTTGCAATCCCAGCACCGCGATACTGCCGCCAATACCCAAAGCCTGTATGAAACTGGCAATGGCAACTTGTCTGCTCCGCCGGTCGAAATCCTGCTGTGCCGGCGGGTTGCGCAACACGCCCAGCAACAGCCTGTTTTCCGCCAGTTCGGCCAGGACCATGGTCATGAACATGGCAACGGCAAACGGCCAGCCGATGAACACACCGCCCATGGCAACCCCGATCAGGATCACGCTCAACCGGAACCCCAACGCCCGCACCCGCCCGCGTGCATAGCGCCGCAAAAGCCCCGGCGGCGCGTTTGCTTGTTCAAAAGCCTCCAATTCCTGAAGTTCAGGCGGATTTAGAGCCGCTGCTGTCAAATTCTGGCCTCATACCATAAGGGTCAAGGCCAGAATTACTTGGTAAAACTTAATATTTCCTCAAGTCACACAATAAAATACATTTCAGGCTTCACTCACCCCCGCCTGCGCAAAGGTCGCCATGCCGGAATGACAGGCAACCGCCCCTTTCAGGATTGCAATGGCCATAGCCCCGCCAGAGGCCTCTCCCAATCGCAGATCAAGGTTCAGCAATGGCGTTTTATCCAGTGCGTTCAATATCTTGCCATGCGCCCCTTCTTGCGAAAGGTGGCCAGCAACGCAATGGTCCAACGCCTTTGGAGCAGCCTTATGCAGCGCCAAAGCCGCCGCCGAACAGATAAATCCGTCCAGAATAACCGGAATGTTGCGACTCCGCGCGGCCGCAATTGCACCAGCCATAGCGGCGACTTCGCGCCCGCCAAGGCATCGCAGCGCCGCCAGGCCATCCTGTGCCGCCTCCGTATTGGCCTTTAGACCATCGCCGACAACCGTTGCCTTTAGCGCCAAACCGGCGTCCGAAACACCGGTGCCGCGCCCGACCCAGTCTTGCGGGCTGCCCCCCAGGAGCGCATGGGCGATTGCCGCCGCTGCTGTGGTGTTGGCAATACCCATTTCACCGACAACCAGCAGGTCCGTATCCTTGGCAACCGATTGCCAACCGGTTTGGAGCGCCTGAACAAAGGCCTCTTCATTCATGGCCGGACCCCGGGTGAAATCGGCTGTCGGATTATCCAGCTCGAGCGCAACCACATCGAGACTGGCCCCGACGGATTTGCAAATCTGGTTAATCGCCGCACCACCATGTTGGAAATTCATCACCATCTGGGCTGTAACCTCGGCCGGAAATGCCGACACCCCAAGGGCAGCAACCCCGTGGTTGCCAGCAAAAACAACCACTTGCGCATTTTCCACTTGTGGGGTCGCCTCTGCGCGCCAGCCCGCATACCAGATCGCCAGCTCCTCCAGCCGCCCCAAGGCCCCCGGTGGTTTGGTGAGCTGCGCATTGTGGTCTTCGGCAGCGCGGCGCGCATCGGCATCCATAGCTGGCATGGCATCAAGGCAGGCGCGAAATTCTGCAAGGTTGGAAAAGGGGGCTTGTGACATTCGAATACTCCGAATTGCATTGGTTCGGAGCCGTGTTTAGCGATAAATGGAGCAGAGACAAACCGGATTCGCGAAGGGTCACCGTCAATGAGCGACAAAAACCACATAAACAGGTTGCAAGCACATGATATTCTTGCGGCTTTCAGCCTGTTAACGCGCCTGCCGGTTCCTGTGGACCATGCACGGGCGGGCGCGCGCGCAGGTGTTGCGGTTTGGGCCTATCCTGTGGTCGGGGCAGTGGTTGGTATGCTCAGCGCGGGATGCGGGTATCTGGCCTTGTGGCTCGGGGTGAATTCGGCCATGGCAGCAATTCTGGTCATTGCGGTTGCTGCCTTGACCACCGGAGCCTTGCACGAGGACGGAATCGCCGATTGCGCCGACGGGCTTGGCGGCGGATACACCCCCGCGCGCCGTTTGGAAATTATGAAAGACAGCCGTGTCGGGGCCTTTGGTG
This sequence comes from Amylibacter sp., assembly GCA_027083485.1. Taxonomy (GTDB): domain Bacteria; phylum Pseudomonadota; class Alphaproteobacteria; order Rhodobacterales; family Rhodobacteraceae; genus Amylibacter. Next base: position 13,259 of record JALWOO010000421.1, read on the forward strand.
TTACCGCCCTGTTTCTGGTGCTTGGGGCGCGCTGGCACGGCACCGGGGCCCTGTTGCCCCAGACCTCTTTGGCGGTTTTCGCCGCAATTGGAGCCGTCAGCCGGCTGCCGATGGTGCTGGCCATGGTGATCATGCCTTTGGCCAATAACCGCGGCATGGCGGCATCGGTTGGCAAGCCGCCACTGTTTTCGGCCGGAATTGCCGTGGCGATCAGCCTGTTGATTTCTATGGCATCTTTCGGGATTTCAGGCGGGATTTTGGTGCTGGTCGGCATTTTGGCGGCAGTCCCCCTCTGGTACGCCGCACAACGCACAATCGGCGGCTATTCTGGTGACATCCTGGGGGGGAGCCAACAGCTCGCCGAAGTGGCGGCCCTTGCAGCCGCCACCGTGCTTATCGTGTAAAATCCCGATGAAACAACCGGCAAAGCCTTAGCGCGACCTCCCTAAACCGCTCGCCTTGGCCAGAGCCTGACGCTTCACTGCGTAATTGGGAGCCACCATCGGATAATCCGGCGGCAATTTCCATTTCGCACGGTAGTCCTCTGGAGACATATCATATTGCGTCCGCAGATGCTTTTTCAGCATCTTGAATTTTTTCCCGTCTTCAAGGCAGATAATATGATCCGGTGTCACAGAATCGCCAATCTCGACTGCGGGGGTATGATTACCCTGCTCGCTTGCATTGCTTGGGTAAAGATCTGAAATTTTCTTGTGGACCACGTCCAACAATTCCGGAATGGAAGCTGTCTCCATCTTGTTGTTTTGTAGATAAGCCGAAACAATATCTGTTGTGAATCGCAAGATTCGATCCTCAGGTGATCGCATATGACTTTCCATAGCCTTCCCTTCCTAAGCTACGTTACAATATTTGCAGAGCCCCTACGCCCTGCAGTGCAGTCAACTAAGCATATAAAACGTCATTACAAGACGTTGTTTAGACTTTTTTAACTATTTACCGCCTCGAATATTTTCAGATTATCCAATATTCCTTGATTATGGTCAATTGGCAGGTATGTAGAAGCCAAAGGAGGCAAATAAATGCCCATAAGCAGTCTGGAAAATTTTCTACGTTCCGCAGAGGCAAATTCATTGCCTGGAGGTGCTATTGCGATAATTTTTATCGAGGACGACGTGGGCGTTGCGGCTTCGGTACGACATCATGCAAGGCTAGGCTTCAAAACCATTCTCTTATTGGAAGCAACCGAATGCCAACTGCCCACCGATTGCATGGATCTTTGCACGCAGATCTCCTGTGACCTCCCTCCGGTCGAAGCCATGAACCTGTTAATTGACAAATTCGCAGGACGGTGGCTCTATTATTGTCACAATGCCGAATTCCTGCATTTTCCGTTTTGTGAAACCCGCAGCATTGAAGAATTGATTACGTTTATTCAGGACGAGCGCCGCCAGAGCTGTCTGGCATATGTGATCGATCTGTACGGAGACGACCTTGACGCAGCCCCGATCGGCTATTCGCTCGAGGCTGCGCATCTGGATGCTTCCGGCTATTACGCCATGCCCCGCATGATTGACGGAACCCCGCAGGAACGCCAGCTTGATATATTCGGCGGCCTGAAATGGCGGTTTGAAGAGCACTTCCCCCCTGTCAAACGCCGCATCGACCGGACGGTGTTATTCAAAGCGGTCAAAGGCCTGAAAATGGGGGAGGATTACCTGTTCAACGAGCCTGAATACAACACCTATCAATGCCCCTGGCACAACAGCACAACCATCGCGGTTTGCAGTTTCCGGACTGCAAAATACCTCAAGGCCAACCCGGGATCTACCTTTGAAATCCACAGCTTTATCTGGGAAAAATCGGCAAAATTCCACTGGAATTCACAGCAGTTGATGGATTTGGGGTTGATGGAACCGGGGCAATGGTTCTGAACAGATAAGACCCGATCGCTAATTCTTTTCGCGCAGCCGGATCACCACGTCGATACGGGATATTTCGCAGCCATCAGGAATAGTCGGCACCCTAGCAAAGGCCACTGCATCCTTGGGCGCATCGGTCAGAACGCCCCTGTCCTCCCAATAATAATGCGGGTGTTCGTCCATACGGGTATCAAAATACGATGTATGCCCTTCCACCGCAATTTCCTGCATGAGACCCGCGTCACAAAAGGCACGTAACGTGTTGTACACAGTCGCCAGCGACACAGAGCCGCCGTGCTCGGAAACCGAGGCAAACAGGCTTTCGGCAGTCACGTGGCGATCTTGACCATCCCCGACCAGCAATTCCGCAAGGCAAATGCGTTGCCGCGTCGGGCGTACCTGCGCCGACTGAAGCCATTTTTTCCCGATTTCCGATGCTGTAAGTGACATGCCCACCTCGGTTTTGCCCACCTTTTCGTCGGCAATATGCGCTATTTGCGAATAGATTTCAATTGCAAAACCGCCTTTGCAGAGGTCCAGCCTGCGCGCCCAAAGGGGGCAGGTTTTTTCTTTGTGGATTTTTGCCCTAAAATACGGCAAAACCGATCAGAATTAAAACCAAACTTACACTGGAATCATCTAATGCGTCTTTTATCGAGTAGCCTTGTTTTGGCTTTGTCCGCTTGTAGCATCGCCCAGACACCCCAAGACTACGCCGCCAAAATATCCAGCCAACGGGCAAGCTGCGAAGCTCGCGCGTCCAGCCAATGCAACTTTATCAACAGCCCGGTCCGCCTGAGCAGCAAGGAAATCATCCTGCCAAACCGGGCGTTGCCGTTTTATGCGACCCAGAATGATTTGAACTTTATCGACGCCAAAACAACAAAATGGACCGCACCGCGCGATACCCTGACCGATGGGGCCTCTATTCCCCGTGTGTTTATCAAAGTAATCGGCGATCCACGCAGTCGCGAATTCCTGAATGCGGCAACCATGCATGATGCCTATTGTGGCCGCGGGAATGAAAACGGGCAATACTATCATGTGGCCCCCTGGCAGAGCGTTCACCGGATGTTTTATGACGGTTTGCGCGTTGGCGGCACTCCCGCAACCAAGGCAAAACTGATGTATGCCGCTGTCTACCTCGCAGGCCCGCGTTGGAGTAAATTACGCAAATCCACGGGCAAAACAGCCCCCACAACAAATGCCGGAGCCTTTGCCAAACAGCAAACAAACAAAAGCTTGCCGGATCAGGGCGTAACCGACAGTCAGCTGCTAGGGGCCTTGGCTGCGGCCAAAAACTTTATCGTAACCACCAATCCTTCCATTGACGCACTAGAGGCCTTTCTGACCAAAACAGAACAAAAGCTTCTGCGGAATGCCATTCAGAACAGACTTGACGAGGCAGAGGAACACAACGCCGAAGATCCAGCGGGCTCCACCGGTTACAACCCGGTCTCCCCGGGCGGTGCCTTCCCTTGATCTATCCCAAAGCAGCCATGGATACTCTCTTGCCTCTACTTGGGCGCAAATGTTAGACCCGTTTCTAATGAACACGCCAACAGGAGACAGTAATCCATGTCCGACAGACCCACCAGTTACGGCTATGAAGACCTATTGAAATGCGCCCGGGGCGAACTGTTTGGCGAGGGCAATGCCCAATTGCCAGCCCCTCCTATGCTGATGATGGACCGGATCACCGAAATTTCCGACGATGGCGGCGAACATGGCAAGGGCCATGTGGTTGCCGAATTCGACATCAAACCGGACCTGTGGTTCTTTGACTGCCATTTTCCGGGCAATCCGATCATGCCCGGCTGTCTTGGCCTTGACGGATTGTGGCAACTGACCGGTTTCAACCTTGGCTGGCGCGGCTGGCAAGGGCGCGGCTATGCGCTCGGTGTGGGCGAGGTAAAACTCACCGGCATGGTGCGCCCAGATCGCAAGATGCTGACCTACCACGTGGATTTCACCAAAGCGATTCAAAACCGCCGTCTGACCATGGGCGTCGCCGATGGCCGTGTAGAGGCCGATGGCGAAGTCATCTATCTGGTCAAAGACATGAAAGTTGCGCTGTCCGCCAGCTAAGCACACACTACAACAAGGGAGAGCGCCATGCGCCGAGTCGTCGTCACAGGGTTGGGGATCGTATCCTCTATCGGGAATTCCGCCGAGGAGGTTCTGGCCTCGCTCAAAGCCGGTAAATCCGGCATCACCGCCAATGAAGCCATGATCGAGCACGGCTTTCGCAGCCAGATCGCCGGTGCGCCAAACATCGACATCAAGGAACATGTGGAAAAACGCACCCTGCGTTTCATGGGGCCGGGGGCGGCCTATGCCCATATCGCCATGCAACAGGCGATTGCCGATTCAGGGCTGGAAGAAAGCGACATCGTCAACCCGCGCACCGGTCTGATTGCCGGTTCCGGCGGGCCGTCCACATCGGCCATGCTGGTGGCGCATCAAACCGTGCTGAAAAACGGTGCCCCCAAACGCATCGGCCCGTTTGCGGTGCCCAAATGCATGGGCTCCACCATTTCCGCCAACTTGTCCACCGCGTTCAAGATCAAGGGCATCAATTATTCGATCACCTCGGCCTGTTCCACATCCCTGCATTGCATCGGCTCGGCTGCCGAACAGATCATGATGGGCAAACAGGACGTGATGTTTGCCGGTGGCGGCGAGGAACTGGACTGGACCCTGTCCTGCCTGTTTGACGCCATGGGCGCCATGAGCAGCAAATACAACGACACACCGGAACTGGCCTCCCGCGCTTTTGACGCCAACCGCGACGGTTTTGTGATTGCCGGCGGCGGCGGCATTCTGGTGCTGGAGGAGTTGTCCCATGCACAGGCGCGCGGTGCGAAAATCTACGCCGAAGTCACCGGCTTTGCCGCCACATCGGACGGCCATGACATGGTCGCCCCGTCCGGCGAAGGCGGCGAACGCGCCATGCGTCTGGCGCTGCAAGGCCTGCCCGAGGGCCGCAAAGTCGGCTATATCAACGCACACGGCACATCGACGCCGGTTGGCGACATTGGCGAAATCGAAGCCGTACGCCGCGTGTTTGGTCAAGGCACCACCCCGCCGGTATCCTCGACCAAATCCATGACCGGCCACAGCCAGGGGGCCACCGGCGCACAAGAGGCGATTTATTGTCTGTTGATGCTGGAAAACGATTTCATTGCGCCGTCGATCAATGTGGAAACCCTTGATCCCGCGCTAAACCCCGCAGAAATCGCCACCAGCCGCGTTGACAATGCCGGTCTGGATACGGTGATGACCAATTCCTTCGGGTTTGGCGGCACCAACGGGTCCATGCTACTTTCAAAATTCAAAGGATAATCCGATATGACAGGACAACTGGCAGGCAAACGCGGCCTGATCATGGGCGTGGCGAATGAACGCTCCATTGCCTGGGGCATCGCCAAAGCCATGGCCGAGGCCGGTGCCGAGCTGGCCTTTACCTATCAGGGCGAAGCCTTTGGCAAACGTCTGGCCCCGCTGGCCGAACGGGTTGGCTCCGATTTCATGGTGGATGTGGATGTAACGGATGATGCGTCACTGGACGCCGCATTCGAGGCCCTGCAAGCGCGCTGGGACACGATTGATTTCGTGGTCCACGCCATTGCCTATTCCGACAAGAACGAATTGACCGGACGGATATTGAACACCTCCCGCGCCAATTTCAAGAACTCGCTGGAAATCTCGGCCTATTCCTTTATCGAAGTGGCCCGCCGCGCCCATCCGATGATGGTGGAAAACGGCGGCACCCTGCTGACGCTGACCTATGGCGGCTCCAACCGCGTCACCCCGTTTTACAACGTCATGGGCGTGGCCAAGGCAGCCCTTGAAAGCACCACCCGTTATCTGGCAAACGACCTCGGCCCCGAGGGCATCCGCGTCAACGCGATTTCACCAGGCCCCATGAAAACCCTCGCCGGTGCCGCCATTGGCGGGGCGCGTAAAACATTCCGCCACACCGGCGAAAATGCCCCCTTGCGCGAAAATGCAACACTGGAAGCCGTCGGCGGCACTGCTGTCTATCTGGCCTCCGAAGCAGGCGCCTGCACCACAGGTGAAATCATCCATGTGGACGGCGGCTATCACGTGCTGGGCATGCCGCAGCCGGAAAACCTGTAACACAACCCATACTTGCCCCCCCGCAGAACATCACTAGTATCAAGGGGGGGCAAATTCGCCCTGCTGTTCAAGGGCCTTATTCACAATGACCACCCCCCGATATTTTCTGCGACGTCTTTTCGCATTTTTCGTAGATTTTTTGATTATCAACATCATAACAACCTTGGTGTTGTTGCCTTTGGTACACAATAATACCGATAATTTTCGCCTGAGCGGTTTATTGCGCTCCACCCTGTGTTACAAAATCTCACAGGCCTCCCAATCTCTACATGACCTTGTTGCACCCTCAATAATAACCGGTGGGGCTTTGTGTGAAACCAAAGCAAATTTTGTGGCGAATGGGCATTCCCTCACTTTGGTACTGGACCGCCAGACCTCGCAAAACGGTAATGTGCAGCATTCAATCGATAAGCGGATTACGTTTCCGGTGGATGCAAAGGGTAACATCGTAAAACCGTTATTTCTGCAAGGGATTCTGGATTGGGTGTTGCTGGCGCTTGGTTCTGTCTTTTTTCTGACCCGCTGGCAGGGTAAAACACCGGGCAAAGCCTTGCTTGGCCTGCGTGTCACCGGATTAACCAAAGGTGCCGCACTACGGCGCGAGGCAATGC
>JALWOO010000422.1 GCA_027083485.1 Amylibacter sp.
AAGTCGAAACGCTTTAGAGTTTAGGGTTTGACCACGGTCAACCCCAGCATCCGCCAGGCGTTCATGCCGCCGCGATAGTAGAATATCTTCTCGGCGGGGAATTTCGAGGCCAGCATGGCGCGGATGGCGGTCGGGGACTGGCCGCACCAGTTGCCGTTGCAAAACAGGGCGACTTTTTTGGCGGGTTTGCAATCCCAGCCGTCAAAATCCGGCTCGCAGCCGAATTCTTCCAGACGGTCGGCGACTTCGTCAAACGGCATGTGGATCGATCCGGGGATGGTGCCGGAGACAAACCATTTTTCCAGCCGCGCATCGGCGACGATGGCATCGGGGTCTTTCAGCATCTCCATCAATTCCAGCTCGCCGATGGTGGTGACGCCCTCGGCCACGGTCATCGGTTGAATGCAGAACGGCGGGCAAGGGCGCGAGGTTTTTCCCCAGTCCTGTGAAATCAGGTTTTTGTTGTCCTGCACGCGGCTGATTTCCACGGTGCCGTTTTCGGTTTCAACCGGCACGGACATGATATCGGGCCGGATGCCCACGGGCTTGTTCTGCGCGAGCGCCAAAGACGGCAGGCCAAGGGCCAGAGCGAGAATGATCAGTTTGACAAGTTTCATATTATTCCTCCCAGATTTTGCCTGACTATAGGGGAAGGTTTCGCCATTGCAATCGGGGATTCCGACGCGGCGAATCGGGTTCGGCCGAAGGCAGGGTTTTTCGGCATTTGGCAGGAGATTTGCGCGAAACCGGCGGTTTTGATCCTTTGTTAACGCTAATAAACAGGGATTTTCCGCAAATTTGACTAAAACGGGGGGCGTTCGCCTTAATCTTACCCAAATATCTTGTCATAGAGGGCTGGTTGAACGTTTGGCGCCTGTGCGCGCCTGTAATGTGAGTAAATGGTAACGGGGTTTGCGATGACAAACTATACTCTTGATTGGACCAATGCAGGGTCGAATGGCAATTATACGGTGGCTTCCGGGTCCAGCAATGTCGGGGTCAACATCGCAACCAACACCAACGCAGGCAAAACCGCATCGGTGATCAGCAACGGCAGCCCGTCGCAAGAAGCGCTTTGGGTGAGCGGTTTAACCGAACCTGTGACCACCACGATGGATTTCGATGCTCCGGTGCGGGAGCTGAGTTTTGAAGTTTTCGATATTGATGCAAAGGCCGGTGGCTGGGACGACAAGCTGACCATCATTGCCTTTGATGCGGATGGCAATCAGGTGCCGATTACTTTCTCCGATCTGGACGGGGTGCATTCGGTTCAGAATGGAAATATC
>JALWOO010000423.1 GCA_027083485.1 Amylibacter sp.
CCGGCAATTCGTGGTAAAATTCGAGCGAATGGGTCGGCAATGTAAATTCGGTTATATCCCCGAACCCTAAACGACTGATTAACGCGCCAATCACCGCAGAAATCACAATCGGCCCAAAGGCATGCGCCGCATAATGGCGCAACACCACTTCCATGGCGAAAATCGTGCCCGCTATCGGCGCGTTGAACGATGCTGCCACCGCCGAGGCCACCGCGCAGCCCATCAAATCACGGCCCGTCATCGCGCTGGCATTCATCCAGCGGCTGAACCGGCTGGAAACCAGCGCTGCCAGATGCACCACCGGCCCTTCCCGCCCGGCCGAGCCACCGGTGGACAGCGTAATAAAAGCCGCCACCGCCGAGGCTATCCCCGAGCGTTCCTCCACACGTCCCTGATGCAGGGCCGCGCCCTCGATCACATGCGCAACCGAATGGTTGCGCCCGTCATCGGTGAAAAAATGCATGATAACGCCCACCGCAAGCCCGCCCAGAACCGGCACCCCGATCATCCAGTACCAGGGCAGTTCCCGCAGCGTATGGGTCAGGCGTTCTTCCTCGCCGCCGTAAATCCATTCCTGCACACCGTAAATCCCGATACGAAACCCCAGCGTCATGAAACCGGCAATCGTGCCGATCAACAGCGCCACCACCCAGAACCGCAATTGCACCGGTCCCTGTTCCCGCATCAAACGCAGGATTTCGCGGCTCCACAGCTGGCTCTGGCGCAAGGGGCTTGGGTCTGGATTATTCACCGGTCTGGTTCCTTTTCGGGCTTTCCACAGGTGCCTGCCTTTCTTAATGTACCGCCAACAAGGGAGAACACCATGAGCAACATTGCATCAGCCATTTCCGAATTAAAAGCCCTGCTGGGAGAGCGTCTGAGCCTTTCGCCTTCTGTAATTGATCTGCATGCCCGTGACGAGGCCCATTTTCCGCACACCCCGCCCGATGCGGTGGTTTTCCCGAACAATACGGCGGAGGTCTCAGAGATTGCCAAAATCTGCCACTGCCACGGCTGCCCGATTGTGCCCTGGGGTGTGGGCACCTCGCTTGAAGGGCACGCCCTGCCGTTGCGGGGCGGTATCACCGTGGATTTTGCCAATATGAACAAAGTGCTGGAGGTGTTCGCCGAAGATCTGAACGTAGTGGTGCAACCGGGGGTCACGCGCGAACAATTGAACGAGGATCTGCGTGCCACCGGCCTGTTTTTCCCGATTGATCCGGGGGCCAATGCCACCCTTGGCGGCATGACGGCAACGCGGGCGTCAGGCACCACCGCCGTGCGCTACGGCACCATGAAAGACAACGTGCTGGCGCTCGAAGTCGTGCTGGCGGACGGGCGCATCATCCGCACCGGCACACGGGCCAAGAAATCCTCGGCGGGCTATGATCTGACCCGCCTGATGGTCGGCTCGGAGGGCACGCTTGGCCTGATCACCGAAATCACCCTGCGCCTGCAAGGGCAACCAGAGGCCACCGCCGCCGCCGTGTGCGAATTCGACGATACCACCAGCGCCGTCAATGCGGTGATCATGGCGGTGCAAATGGGCCTGCCGATGGCACGAATGGAATTCATCGACGCGGCCTCTATCAAGGCAATCAATGCCTATTCCGACATGGACATGCGCGAAGTGCCACATCTGTTCATGGAATTTCACGGCACCGAAAACGGGGTCAAGGAACAATCCGAACAAATGGCCGAAATCTGCGCGGATTTTGGCGGCGGAGGCTTTCAATGGTCCACCAAAACCGAAGAACGCAACAAATTGTGGAAGGCCCGCCACACCGCCTATTTTGCCATGAAAGCCACCAAACCCGGAGCTTTGGGCGTCACCACCGATGTTTGCGTGCCAATCTCAAAGCTGGCCGAAGCGATCGAGGACACCATCAAGGATGTCGAAGCCCAAGGGCTAAGCGCCCCGATCATCGGCCATGTGGGCGATGGCAATTACCACTGCCTGTTGCTGGTGGAACCGGACAACCCTGCGGCCATGAAAACCGCCACCGACATTTGCCACCGCATGAACCGGCGTGCCCTGGCGGCGGGGGGAACCGTTACCGGCGAACACGGTATCGGGGCTGGCAAAATGAAATACATGGCCGAAGAACACGGCGAAGCATGGAACATCATGGCCGACATCAAACGTGCGCTTGACCCGTCAAACATCCTTAATCCCGGCAAGATGGTTCAGATTAACTAACGGCTGGAACAGACTGTAAAGCCTTGTTGTTTTTCGCATGACGTGCAGCCATCAGGCGGGCGCGCCGTCCGGAAACCAGCGGGCGCGCGGGCGGCATGTCCTGACAAAATGCCTGCCAGTCCTTGCCGAAAATCAACGCCAGTTCCTGCAAGGCCGCCGGCTCGAGCGCGTGGCGTGCCTCCGCCCCGAGATACAGGCTCTCGGCGGGGGTGCCTTCGGCCAGCAAGACCTGATGATCCTCCAGCAAAATGTGGAAATAGGTGATATCCTGTGTTGGCACCTCCAGCGTCACACCTTTCAGTCCGAGCAGATCCTTGGCCGGCGTCAGCACCTCCAGCTTGTCAAACATGCGCCAGGCTATTTTACTCTGCACCAAAATCCGGTGCTGGCGGGACACCCGCAAATCCCGCAGCGGCAAGCCATTTCCCAATGCGCCTTTGCGGATCAACACTGCGTGCAGGGCCGGTTCGCGCAGCAAAGACGCCAAGTCACGTTTGCGCGCCCAGATCCAGCGGATCGGCTGCAAACCGTTATCCAGCGTCATCAGCAAATCCCCTGGGCGGAGCTCCTCTATCCGGCGCAAGCCTTTGTCTGTTTGAAACAGGGTGCCCTGGGTGAAACAGATATTGTTTGTGCCCGGAGTCGGGGTTTGGTTACCGACAAAGGTATTCCCCCCGTCCCCGTTGCGTTGCAGGGAAAAACCGTCCGTATCATTGCCAAAACTCTCGCCCGCGCCGGATTGGGTCGCGGTGGCCGAAAAGCCGGAATAGGTGGCCGTCGGATCATCAAGCGCATCGCCGTTGAACGTGGCCGAAATATATTGATCCGCCGCCGGATCATACACCACAACATTATCCCCGCCGTTATTGATTAACGCGGATCCGCGTCCGGCCTCGAAAAACAAATCCCCCGGCGCGCCAGTTGGCAGGCTGCCGCCGGCCTGAACTCCGGACATGACCATTGCATGACCACCAGCCTCAAGAATTGTACCGGGTGGAAAGGTAAACCAGTTCCCGACGCCCTGATCCCAGAGCTGCACCCCTGAAATATCAATCGGACCCGCAGAGGTATTGTACAGCTCCACATATTCATCAACAGCGCTGGCAGTGCCATTGCCATCGGTATCAAAATTATTGGCCCCGTTCGGGTCCACCAGAATTTCATTGATGACAATGCCACCAAGCAGAGTATCTGCCACGACCTACCCCTAATATTTTAACGCAGACCGGTTTGCCCGATTTATCACGCGTTATGCTGCTCTTGCGGGCAATAGACAGGAATGGAATCTATATTTCAACAGATCCAGACAAAAAACCTGCATCTGTTGCCCGATGCGCACCCTTGCACCCTTCCCCTAAGGCCACTTCCCCGCTACAAGGCCCCCGACTCCATTTTACAGCCATGCGGGGCATCCGATGACCATTGAGCCGACTATCACCGACAAACTGATTGCGGACCACGGGCTAAAGCCCGATGAGTACCAGTTGATCCTCGATCTGATCGGGCGCAGGCCGACATTTACCGAACTGGGTATTTTCAGCGCCATGTGGAACGAACATTGTTCCTATAAATCCTCGAAAAAATGGCTGCGCACCCTGCCGGTTGAAGGCCCGCAAGTGATCTGCGGCCCCGGCGAAAACGCGGGGATTGTGGATATTGGCGACGGCCAGTGCGTGGTGTTCAAGATGGAGAGCCACAACCACCCCTCCTATATCGAACCTTACCAAGGCGCGGCCACCGGTGTTGGCGGCATTTTGCGCGATGTGTTCACCATGGGCGCGCGCCCGATTGCGGCAATGAATTCCCTGTCCTTTGGCGAATTGTCTCATCCGAAAACCCGATCTCTGGTCAATGGCGTGGTCGAGGGCGTCGGCGGTTATGGCAATTGTTTCGGCGTGCCGACCGTGGGCGGCGAGGTTCGTTTCCACGAATCCTATAACGGCAACTGTCTGGTGAATGCCTTTGCTGCCGGTCTGGCGGACACGGACAAGATTTTCTATTCAGCCGCCTCGGGCGTTGGCATGCCGGTGGTGTATCTGGGTGCCAAAACCGGCCGCGACGGGGTTGGCGGGGCCACCATGGCCAGCGCGGAATTTGACGACACCATCGAGGACAAACGCCCCACTGTGCAGGTGGGTGACCCTTTCACCGAGAAACGCCTGATGGAGGCCACGCTTGAGCTGATGGCCACCGGTGCGGTGATTTCCATTCAGGACATGGGGGCCGCCGGTCTGACCTGTTCGGCGGTGGAAATGGGCGACAAGGGCAATCTGGGTGTGCGGCTGGATATCGAAAAAGTTCCTGCGCGCGAAGAAAACATGACCGCCTATGAAATGATGCTCTCCGAAAGTCAGGAACGCATGTTGATGGTGCTGCGTCCGGAACTGGAAGACGTGGCCAAAGCGGTGTTTGACAAATGGGATCTGGATTTCGCCATTGTCGGGGAAACCATCGCCGAGGACCGGTTTATCATCATGCACAACGGCGAACTGAAGGCCGATCTGCCGCTCAAGGCGCTGTCGGGCGAAGCGCCGGAATATGATCGCCCGTGGGTGGAAACGCCACCTGCCGCGCCGCTTGCGGATGTGCCGGAAGTGGACCCTGCCGAGGGCTTGCTAGCGCTGCTGTCCAGCCCCAACTATGCCTCCCGCCGCTGGGTCTATGAACAATACGACCATATGGTTATGGCCGATACCGTGCTGCGTCCGGGCTCTGACGCCGGCGTGGTGCGCGTGCATGGCACCGCCAAGGCGCTGGCCTTTACATCCGACGTAACCCCCCGTTATTGCAAAGCCAATCCGCAAGAGGGCGGCAAGCAGGCGGTAGCGGAAGCCTATCGCAACCTCTGCGCCACCGGCGCGCGGCCTTTGGCGACCACGGATAACATGAATTTCGGCAATCCGGAAAAACCGGAAATCATGGGCCAGTTTGTCGGCTGTATCAAAGGCATCGGCGAGGCCTGCATTGCGCTGGACATGCCGATCGTTTCGGGCAACGTCAGCCTGTACAATGAAACTGATGGCGAAGGCATCCTGCCCACGCCAACCATCGGGGCGGTTGGTTTGCTCGACAATCTGGACCAGATGATCGGCATGGCCCCGAATGCGGGCGACACGCTGATCCTGATCGGCGAAACCCGCGGACATCTGGGGCAATCGGCGCTGCTGAAAGAGCTGTTCAACCGCGAGGACGGCGATGCGCCGCATGTGGATTTGCGAGCCGAGGCCGAAGCCGGTGAATTTGTGCGCGATACAAAATCCGCCGG
>JALWOO010000424.1 GCA_027083485.1 Amylibacter sp.
CTATAGCTGGTATCTCTATTCTGCCAACCGCGTGAAAACCCCGCTGATCCGTGGCTCCCTGATGCGCGCCTATCGCAAGCTGCGCAACACCATGAGCGCCACCGCTGCCTGGGAAGCCTTGCAAAACGATCCGATCCTGCGCGCGGCCTATGTGAAAACCCGCGGCAAAGGCGGCTTTGTGCGCGCCACATGGCAAGAGGCAACCGAAATCATCGCCGCTGCCAACGCCTATACCGCGAAAACCTATGGCCCTGACCGGATTTTCGGCTTCTCTCCTATTCCGGCCATGTCGATGGTTTCCTATGCGGCCGGCTCGCGTTACCTGAGCCTGATGGGCGGCACGGTAATGTCGTTCTATGACTGGTATTGCGATTTGCCACCGTCCAGCCCGATGACCTGGGGCGAACAGACCGACGTGCCGGAATCGGCAGACTGGTATAACGCCGGTTATCTGCTGCTTTGGGGCTCCAACGTGCCACAGACCCGCACGCCGGATGCGCATTTCTATACCGAAGTCCGCTACAAAGGCACCAAATCCGCCGTCATCAGCCCGGATTATTCCGAAGCCGCCAAATTCGGCGACATCTGGCTGAACCCCAAAGCCGGCACCGACAGCGCCCTGTCCATGGCCATGGGCCACGTGATACTGCGCGAGTTCCATCTGGACCGTCAGGCCCCCTATTTTGAGGAATACACCCGCAAATATTCCGACTTCCCGATGCTGGTAAGACTGGAGGAAAAAGACGGCAAATACATCGCCGGACGTTTCCTGCGTGCCGATGACATCAACGGCAAGCTGGGTGAAAAGAACAATCCTGAATGGAAAACCCTGGCCTGGGATGGCAAATCCAACAAGCTGGTTGCGCCAAACGGCAGCATCGGTTTCCGCTGGGGTGAAGACGGGGAATGGAACCTCGAAGAACAAGCCAAGAGCAAGGAAACAGAGCTGAAGCTGACCTTTGTGCAGGAAGAGGACCGCGACGATGTTGTCGGTGTTGACTTCCCGTATTTCGGCGGTCAGGCCACATCGAATTTTGTCAAATGCAAACACCCTGACGTGATGACCAAAAACGTGCCGGTGAAACGCATCAAATCCGGCAAAGAGGAAATCCTTGTTACCACCGTGTTTGACCTGTTCTGCGCCAACTATGGCCTTGATCGGGGTCTGGGCGGCGACTGGGTCACCGATGATTACAGCAAAGACGTGCCTTATACACCGGCATGGGCTGAAAAAATCACCGGCGTGCCGGCGGATAAAATCGCCACTGTTGCCCGTGAATTCGCCCTGAATGCGGAAAAAACCGAAGGCCGTTCCATGGTCATTCTGGGGGCCGGTCTGAACCACTGGTATCACATGGACATGAACTATCGCGGCATTATCAACATGCTGGTGATGTGTGGCTGTGTCGGTAAATCCGGTGGTGGCTGGTCGCATTATGTGGGTCAGGAAAAACTACGTCCACAAACCGGCTGGACCCCGCTGGCCTTTGCGCTGGACTGGGTACGCCCACCACGGCACATGAACTCTACTTCGGCGTGGTATGCCCACACCGACCAGTGGCGTTATGAACAGCTGGATGTGAACGAAATCCTGTCCCCCACCGCGCCCGAGGGCGATTGGGATGCCAGCCTGATTGATTACAACATCCGCGCCGAACGCATGGGCTGGTTGCCTTCTGCTCCGCAGTTGAAAACCAATCCGTTCGAAGTTGCCAAAGCCGCCAAAGCTGCCGGTAAGGATCCGGTTGACTATGTGGTAGAAAACCTGAAATCCGGCGATTTGCAGATGTCCTGTGAAGACCCTGACGCACCGGAAAACTGGCCGCGCAACCTGTTTGTATGGCGTTCCAACCTGCTCGGCGCTTCGGGCAAGGGGCACGAATATTTCATCAAGCACCTGCTGGGCACCGATCACGGTGTGATGGGCAAAGACCTTGGTGAAGAAGGTGGCCGGATGCCCAAAGAAGCCAAGTGGCATCAGGATGCGCCCAAGGGCAAGCTTGACCTGCTGGTGACAATCGACTTCCGCATGTCCACCACCGCCGTTTATTCCGATATCGTGCTGCCAACCGCATCATGGTACGAAAAAGACGACATGAACACCTCGGACATGCACCCGTTCATCCACCCGCTGCAAGCAGCCGTTGATCCTGCCTATGAAAGCCGCAGCGACTGGGAAATCTTCAAAGGCATCGCCAAGGCGGTCAGCGAAGTTGCGCCGGAAATTCTGGGTGTGGAAACCGATATCGTGCAGCTGCCTTTGCAGCATGACAGCCCGATGGAAGTGATGCAGCCAACCGTCAAGGACTGGAAGAAAGGCGAATGTGATCTGGTTCCCGGTGTCACCGCGCCGAAATATATCGTGGTAGAGCGGGATTATTCGCAAATCTACGACAAGTTCACCTCTGTTGGTCCATTGCTGGAGAAACTCGGCAACGGCGGCAAGGGGATCGGCTGGAACACCGACGTGGAAGTGCAGCACCTGCGCGACCTGAACGGGGTGGTTCTGGAAGATACCGTTGCCAAAGGCCAGCCCAAACTGGATACCGCCATTGATGCGGCGGAAATGATCCTGATGCTGGCGCCTGAAACCAACGGCGAAGTGGCCGTCAAGGCGTGGAACGAGCTGGGCAAGGCAACCGGTCGCGAACATGCGCATCTGGCCCTGCCCAAAGAGGACGAGAAAATCCGCTTCCGCGATATTGCGGCGCAGCCTCGCAAGATCATCTCCTCGCCCACATGGTCGGGCATCGAGAGCGAGCATGTGTCCTATAACGCCGGTTACACCAACGTTCACGAGCTGATCCCGTGGCGCACGCTGACAGGCCGTCAGCAGCTCTATCAGGATCACGAATGGATGCTGGCCTTCGGTGAAGGGCTGTGTTCCTATCGTCCACCAGTGGATCTGAAAACCATCGAAGGTGATTTCAACACCGAAGAAGGCCAGCCGCATGTGGTGCTGAACTTTATCACGCCGCACCAGAAATGGGGGATCCACTCCACCTATTCGGACAACCTGCACATGCTGACCCTGAACCGGGGCGGTCCTGTGGTCTGGATCAGTGAAGAAGACGCCAAAACCGCGGGTCTGGTTGATAATGACTGGGTCGAGGCATATAACGCCAACGGTGCATTGACCGCGCGTGTGGTTGTGTCCCAGCGGATGAAAACCGGCACCATTTATATGTATCACGCTCAGGAAAAGATCGTGAATACACCGGGGTCGGAAAAAACCGGCTTTAGAGGTGGTATCCACAACTCCGTCACCCGCACCACGGTGAAACCGACCCATATGATTGGCGGCTATGCCCAGCAATCCTACGGTTTCAACTACTATGGTACGGTTGGATCGAACCGCGATGAATTCGTGATCGTCCGCAAAATGAAAAAGGTCGACTGGCTCGACACCCCGATTAACTCTACGGAGGCAGCAGAATGAAAATCCGCGCACAAATAGGCATGGTGCTGAACCTTGATAAATGTATCGGGTGTCACACCTGTTCGGTTACCTGTAAAAACGTCTGGACCAGCCGTGAAGGTGTTGAATACGCCTGGTTCAACAACGTCGAAACCAAACCCGGCATCGGCTATCCCAAAGACTGGGAAAACCAGAAGAAATGGAATGGCGGCTGGGCCAGAAACTCCAAAGGCAAACTGCACCCCAAACAGGGCAGCAAGTGGCGTATTCTGGCGAATATCTTCGGCAATCCGGACCTGCCGGAAATCGACGATTACTATGAACCGTTCACATTCGACTATGACCACCTGAAATCGGCACCCGATATGCCCGCCTTCCCCACCGCGCGCCCGCGTTCGGTGATTACCGGCGAGCGTATGGAAAAGATTGTTGGTGGTCCGAACTGGGAAGAAATCCTCGGCGGCGAGTTTTCCAAACGCTCCAAGGATTACAACTTTGAAGGCGTACAAAAGGAAATCTACGGGGAATACGAGAATACATTCATGATGTACCTCCCCCGCCTGTGCGAACACTGCCTGAACCCGGCCTGTGCCGCCTCCTGCCCTTCCGGCGCGATTTACAAACGCGAAGAAGACGGGATCGTGCTGATCGATCAGGAAAAATGTCGCGGCTGGCGCATGTGTGTTTCCGGGTGTCCTTACAAAAAGGTTTACTACAACTGGGAAAGCGGCAAATCCGAGAAATGCACCTTCTGCTATCCACGGATTGAATCCGGTATGCCGACGGTCTGTTCGGAAACCTGTGTGGGGCGGATCCGCTATCTGGGTGTGATGCTCTATGATGCGGACCGGATCGAGGAAATGGCCAACACCCATTCCGAGAAAGACCTGTATCAGGCACAGCTGGATATGTTCCTTGATCCGAATGATCCTGCCGTGCAGGAACAGGCGCTCAAGGACGGTGTACCGCAGGACTGGCTAAAAGCGGCGCAGAACTCGCCGGTTTACAAGATGGCCATGGACTGGAAGATCGCCTTCCCGCTGCATCCGGAATACCGCACATTGCCGATGGTGTGGTATATTCCACCGCTCAGCCCGATCCAGAACGCCGCAGAAGCCGGCGCAATCGGATTGGACCGCGATATGCCGGATGTAAAATCCCTGCGTATTCCTGTACGCTATCTGGCCAACATGCTGACCGCAGGCGACGAAGCCCCGATTGTTACGGCACTGGAACGGATGCTGGCCATGCGTGCCTATATGCGGTCCAAAACCGTTGACGGTGTGATTGATGCGGGCATTGCCGAACGTGTCGGTCTGGATGTGAACCTGATCGAGGACATGTACAAGATCATGGCGATTGCCAATTACGAAGATCGTTTTGTGGTGCCGACAACGCACCGTGAAACAGTTCAGGACGGCATGGACATCCGCACCGGTTGTGGCTTTACCGATGGCAACGGCTGTTCCACCGGCACTTCCAAGGGATCGATGTTCGGCGGCAAGAAAAAGGACAAGGGCTTTACCATTCCGCCCATGCCTGCCGCTGCGAAAGGGGTATTCTAATGCATATGCCCCTCAAGGCGATCTCTGCTCTGCTGAGCTATCCGACAGCAGAGCTACAGGCGGCCAAGGACGAATTGAACGAGGCGTTGCAGCAGGGGAACCTGCTGCCCGCCGACACAATCGCCCAACTGGCCAGACTGGTTGACGAAATCGCCAGCGGTGATCTCTATGACCTGCAGGAAACCTATGTGGCGCTGTTTGACCGCTCGCGCACCCTGTCGCTCAATCTGTTCGAGCATGTTCACGGTGAAAGCCGTGACAGGGGGCAGGCAATGGTCGATCTGGTGGAAACCTACCGCGCGGCGGGCTTTGAGCCGGCCAGCACGGAACTGCCGGACCATTTGCCGGTGCTGCTGGAATTCCTGGCCATGCG
Source organism: Amylibacter sp. (assembly GCA_027083485.1). Lineage (GTDB taxonomy): Bacteria > Pseudomonadota > Alphaproteobacteria > Rhodobacterales > Rhodobacteraceae > Amylibacter. The sequence continues at coordinate 5,357 of JALWOO010000424.1, forward strand.
TCCGCTGGAAGAAGCGCGCGAAATCCTTGCGGATACCGCGCATATTCTGGACGCCCTGCAAACCCGCCTGAACCGGCGCGAGAGCATCTATGC
>JALWOO010000425.1 GCA_027083485.1 Amylibacter sp.
GGCATGCCTATTTGGGGATGTTCTTGTTGATACTGTCCGGCTCGAAGATATTGCCGAAGGTGCCTTTGCCCGGGTTCTTGGCGGCGGCGGGTTTTTTATTGGCGCCAGCAGCCTCTTCAAGATTGTTGGGCTTGAACACATTGCCGAACGTGCCATTGCCGGGACTGCCCGAAGTGGCAGGTTTTTTGCTGCCGAACACATCAGGCCCCTTCATCTGCTTTTTAAGGGCTTTGTCACGGCGGCGTTTCTGCAACTGTTTGATACGCAGCTCCTGGGCTGCGCGTTTTTCTTTCAGCAGCAGGGCTTTGGCCGGTTCCGGGTCGTAAAACTGGGCAAAGCCAATGGTTGCCACGGCAAACCCGATGAACAGGACGAGGACAATGCTGGCCGGGTCTGCGGCCAGGAACCGGGGCAATTGGAAACCGCCGGATACAGCGCCGGCCGGTGCCCCGTTGGCCATTGCCAGTTGTGCGCGGCGGGTGCGGACCTCGTGAACGAGTGCAAAGAATAAGGTTATGCACACAATAATGAAGGCGAGGGCGGATATGGACGGATTAATGCCAAGGCGGACCTTCTGGGCGAGAACAATAGTCAGTGTCGGGTAGGAAAGGAAGGTAAAGGTGGTGGTGTTGTAGTTCTCAAAAGAAGCCAGCAGGGCCAGTACGGAGGCCGAGGCAATGGCCGGATACAGGAATGGCAGCTGGATTTTGCGGAACGCCTGAACATGCGTGGCACCAAGATCAAGGGCAGCTTCGGTCAGGCCCCTGTCATAGCGTTGCAGGCGGGCAACAAACACCAGCATGCAGTATGACGCAATGAACGTGGACTGGCCAAGCACGGTCAGAAACAGGCCATTCTGAAACAGGCTGTCGCTGGACAGCCCCAGATAGGTGTTGACACGTCCCCAGAAAACCAGCGTTGAAATACCCAGAACCACACCGGGGATAAGGATCGGGGCGATGAGAACGGTATAATAGGTGGCGCGCACTTTTGGCCACACCTGGGTGAGGATCAGGGCACCTGCAAGTCCCATGGTGACCGACAGGACAATGGTCATCAGGCCAATGCGGAAACTGTTGAACAGACCAAACAGAATCTTGTCGTCGTTAAACAGAACGCGGAACCATTCAAAGGTAAACACTTCCCACGGCATGACCTGCGGGAATGATGCCGAATTGAAGGCGGTGATGCTCATCAGCACCAGGGGGCCGAGCAGATAGGTGAAGAACAATATCAGATAGGCAATCAGGCCAAATCTTATGAGGGGTGACTGGTTGATCATTTGCCTATATCCCCCATGCTGACTTTGAATATGCGCATTACCGTCAGTACGATGGCGATACAGGTGAACAGCAGAACGATGGCATAAGCAGAGCCCTGCGGCCAGTTGACGTTATCGTTGAACCACTGATAGACCAGCTGGGTGAACCAGAGACTGGACGGGCCGCCAAGAATTTGCGGTGAGGCCAGGGCACCGGCAGTCAGCATGAACACCATGGTGCAGCCGGATGATATGCCCGGCTTGGCATAGGGAATGACCACGCGCCGGTGAATCTGGATCCAGGAGGCTCCCATGTCTCTTGCCGCCTCAATCTGGTTGCGATCAAGGCTTTCAATGACATTGTAGATGGGGAAAATCATCAGCAGAATGTAGGCGTAGGCGAGGCCCGTATAAAGTGCCACATTTGCCCGGATGAAATCGATGGGCACGTCAATCATGCCAAAGAACAGCAGAAATTCGTTTATAACACCGACATCGCCAAACAGGATTCGGAAGGCGAAGGCACGCAAAATCTCATTGATCCAGTAGGGGATGATCAGCAACAGGACCAGCACGCGAATGGTGCCGCCGCCTTTGGTCTGGCCCAGGTAATAGGCCAGAGGATAGCACAATATCAGATCAATAATAGTGACAATGGCTGCGGCCAGCAGGGTTCTGGCAAACACCAGCATGTCAACCCTGTTATAGGAATCGCCACTGCCTTCGGCGCCAAAGAACAGATAGCTGTAGTTGTGCAGGGTATAGACGTCCTTGGGGCCGCCCGATGCCGACGGCGGCAGATCAAAGCGGAAGGAAAAGTCGAGCATGGCAATCTGTGGCAAAAGGATCAGCACGACAATCCAGAAGGAGACAAGGATGATCAGGGCCCAGCCCATGACCTGACCGTTGTTTTTAAAGTAAGTCTTGAATAAACTGCCCATAATCTTTACTCGCTCGCCAGCTCGCCGACAGGCACTGCAACCGCCTGGTTGGCATCATATGCCAGAAAGAGTTCCAATCCGGGCTCATACATTCTGTCTTCACCGCGGTTGGTCAGGGTCATTTTGATTTCCTTGCCCTCTGTTCCCTCCAGAAAGACGTGATAACTCTGACCTTCAAACTCCGAGTGGTGGACACGGCCCCTGATGCGGGTGTCAGAGCTGCCTGTATCCTCGGAGATATCCAGGGCTTCGGGACGAATGAACAACATCGCATCGTCACCGGCTTTAAGCGTGCCCTGGGCGGCACTGGAAATACGGCTGCGCAGAGCACCTGTCCGGTTGGTTTCAATGATTGCCGTGTCTTTTGATACGGATTTTACTTTACCGCGAAAGACATTGTTCTCGCCAACGAAGGAGGCAACGAAGGCTGTCGCCGGGTCATCGTAAATGGCCTTGCCATTGGAAATCTGATCAATAATTCCCGCCTTCATGACAGCAACACTGTCTGACATGGTGAGAGCTTCACCCTGGTCATGGGTGATATAAATAAAGGTGATGCCGACGCGTTTCTGGATTTCGCGCAGCTCCGTGCGCATGTGCTGGCGCAACTTCAGATCCAGCGCCGAGAGCGGCTCGTCCAGCAGCAGAACATCGGGTTCCGCACAAAGCGCGCGGGCAATGGCCACACGCTGTTTCTGGCCGCCCGACAGCTCGCTGGGCAGCTTGTCGCCCTGGCCTTCAAGCGCGATCATGTCCAGCAGTTCGTCGGCCCGCTTGCGCCGCTCGGCCGTGGAGGCGCCTTTGACCTCCATCGAAAAGGTGATGTTTTCCCAGACTTTCATCAGCGGGAACAGGGCCAGATTCTGGAAAATCAGCGCAGTGGGGCGCTTGTTCGGGCCGATGCCGGCCATGTCTTTTCCGCCAATCAGGACGCGCCCTTCGCTGGGGTCCAGAAAGCCGGAAACCGACCGCAAAATCGTGGTTTTCCCGCAGCCCGACGGCCCGAGAAACGAAAAGAAATCGCCGCCGTTGATATTCACATTGGCTTCACGCACGGCGACAAAATCCCCGAAACGGATCCAGAGGTTTTCCAGAGTAACATCGACACCAACGCTCATAAATTTTCCTTCCACAGCGACTAGGATATCAGACAACAGCAGCCCGCAGGCCACCATCCGGCCGAACGGCCGGTAAAAAACCGGCCCCCCGAAAGGAGGCCGGTCTGTTTTCAGTTCGGTTTATGCGCTTTTGAACTTGTTCACATATTCGGTGCGAACATCGGCATACCACGGGGCTTCGGCCGGCCACGGGTTGAGGTTAGCCAATGCGTCGCCCGGATAGGCTTCGGCAAAGTTCTTCTTGTAGGCATCGCCGGCAAATTTGTCGGCACCCAGGATCGGCGAGTTGTAGCCGTGCTTGTCGATGGCCTTGCCGGCAACTTCCGGACGGTAGGCGTATTCAATCAGGGCGTATGCCTGATCGATGTTGGCTGCACCTTTAGGCATTGCCAGACCGTCAACCCATGCCATTGCACCCTCTTTCGGGGCTTGGTAGGTGACCGGCTCGCCAGCGGTTTTCAGCGCCAGCGGGGGGCCGTCCCAGGTCTGGCCAACAACAACACCGCCGTTAAGCAGGCCGTTTTTCTGGCTGTCGGCATCGTTCCAGATCAGCTTCAGGTTCTTCTTGCGGGCGATACACCAGTCGGTGATCTTGGACCATGTGGCGCGGAAGTTCTTTTCGCTTTCGTAAGCGGCCCATACGGCCCCCTCGTCCAGCAGGCCGATGGTTTCCATATACAGACCGGCACAAAGCATACCGGAGTGGGCGCGGATCATGGTCTTGCCGGCGTTTTCCTCGGCCCAGATTTCGCCATAGGACGGAACACCGTCAGCCGATGCCGGTGCCCAGAGGTCCGTGCGCCATGCCATGCCCTCGGTCCCCCAGATGTGCGGGATCCAGGTGGAGCCTTCGCCGAAGTCCCAGCCGTCCGGCCCGATTTTGGCCATCGCCGGGTTGGCGTTCGCGATCGGCACACGATTCATGTCCCAGGGCTGCAACAGGCCCAGCGGACCCCACTGCAGGTTACGGTTGTTGGTCGGCCCGATGATGTCGGCGCCCGAACCGTTGGAAGCCTTCATCTTGTTGATGATTTCTTCGTTGGAGCCTACGCCGATGTAGTTCACCTTGATGCCGGTTTCGGCTTCAAAGCCTGCCAGCAGGTCGTCGGGCCAGTAATCGGACCAGTCCAGCAGTGTCAGCTCGCCCGAGGAGGCCAGGGCCTGCGAAACAAGCGCCGGTGTGGCGATTGCTGCAGCGCCGACAGCGGTGCCGGATTTGATAAAGGAACGGCGGTTAAGGCCGGTTTTGGATTTGGTCATAGAGTGTCTCCCTCCTGGAGAATTGCAGCGCAGCCAGATGCCGCGCCTCGGTGAATAGCCGCACGAGTACATAGCTCTTTAGCGGCCTTATATTACAAACTTGCGACAAATCCGCACAAAGCATCAATGTCGAGCAAGAACACCTTAAACTAACCAAACTGCAATGCAACCGCATACGGCCAGTTTTTTAGCACCATAGGGCCAGTTCGTGCTAACGGATATTTCCAACGATTTCCCGCACGGAAAGGGCGATCTCCCCCTCTTCGTCGGCAGGAATCACCTGCATGTTTTCGGGGCTGATTCCGCACCAGTGCAGGGATTCGACAATGCGGTCGCGCACAGGGGCCGCGTTTTCCCCGATTCCGCCGGTAAAGACGATGGCATCAACACCCTGCATCGCTGCAATCATCGATCCGGCGTGGCGCGTCACCCAGTAACAATAATGGGCCACGCCAAAGGCGCCCCGCGCGCTGTCGCTATCCAGCAGCGTCTTCATATCCGCGCTGCCGCCGGTGGCCAGAAGGCCGCTCTGTTTGTTCAGCAGGGTGTCGATATCCGCCGCAGTCAGCCCCTGACGCATCAGATGCAGCAGTACCCCGGGATCCGTCGCGCCCGCGCGCGTGGCCATCACCAGACCGTCCATCGGGGAAAAGCCCATGGTCGTGGCCACCCCCTGTCCGTCCACAATCGCCGCAAGACTGGCCCCCGCGCCAAGGTGGCAGGCCAGCAGACGGTGCGGCAGGGGCTGCCCCGTCACCTCTTCGAAACGGCGCACCAGCGAGGCATAGCTGAGCCCGTGAAACCCGTAGCGGCGAATCCCCTGATCCCGCCAGCTTTGCGGCAGGGGGATGACGGTGGCCT
>JALWOO010000426.1 GCA_027083485.1 Amylibacter sp.
CATGCCGCTTTCTTCATTTCTTTACCGTCGAAGCATGCTTCGTCAGCAGTGTCCGACCGGCTGGTGTAGACTCCGCCGGCAGCGCGGGCTGAGCGGAGTCTTCGCATAGCGAAGCGATGCCCGCGCGGATTGCTTGGCGGCCACGGTTGTTCTTCGGCTAAGGTTTGGTTTGCAGACCCAACTTTGACCGAGGAGATCAACCACGGGACCACTCGACGCGCAGCGGTAAACTGTAACTTGCGACCGAGACCGTCGAGTGCACGCTGATCCTCATGAGCGAGTGGCCCACGAAACTGCCCGAGTACCTTGTAAGCAACGCCTAGATGTGGAGCCTCAACAGGTTGTTCCGATTCAAACCCAGCCGGCTGATTGGTGGTTTGGACTTTAGCGCCGCGTGAGGTCAGTGCCAATTGTAGAGGTGGGTCCAGCCCGGCAGGTCGGCGGCGCGCAAGGCGCGCTATCGCCCGCACACGCAAATCCATCGATATCGCTCTGCCCACGCCTCGACCCTCCATCTTGTGGATGGAGACAATGAATCGGCAAAATGCGCGATTGGGAATCCCCAAAGCGATTCAGACAGAAAGCATCTCGCTCTAGCCCGATTTCAAACTGCTTAAGTTGTATTCATGGCCAAAATCCCGCACGAAAATCAATCTTTGATTGCGCGCCGAAATCGCCTTTCAGTGGCGTTTTTTCGTTTTATTTCAAGTATTTGACTTGTGGTGCCCGGGGGCGGATTTGAACCACCGACACGAGGATTTTCAGTCCACTGCTCTACCCCTGAGCTACCCGGGCACGGGTCAGGTGAAGTTCATCACCTTGGGTCGCGGTTTTCTAGACGTGGGCCGGGGGCATGTCCAGAGGGAAAAGCGTGAAAACTCAGTCTTGTTGACGGCTCTTTTGGGGGGGCTCGTCCTCAAGGGTGGTACGGGCCTTCTCCAACGCTTCGTCCAGCCCCTCGGGGTCGTCAGCCGGGATCGCGTAGCTGCCGTTCAGCCAGCGCCCCAGGTCCACGTCCGCGCAGCGGCGCGAACAGAACGGGCGATATTTGGGCGCAGCGGGTTTTTTGCAGATCGGGCAATTCATGGGATCAGGTCCAGGGGTACGGGCACGCGTTCGCGTTTTCTTTGCACTTCGAAATTGCCCAGCGGCGTCCAGCCGGCAAGGGCAGTTTCGATCGGATCGCGGCGAAAGGCGGCATTCAGGGCGGTTTCGAACTGGCGGCGGTCCTTGCGCGCCATCGGCGCCAGGTCAATCACGATCTGACCGCCCAGCCC
>JALWOO010000427.1 GCA_027083485.1 Amylibacter sp.
CCCCCTTGTTGTTCACCACCGCACTGCTGAACATGTTGCGCAATTCAATGCCCGGCGTCAGGGACATGCTAAAACGCTGAATAACAATATCATAATCATATTCCTTTTGCCGCTCGGTTGCCTGTGCCGGATCAATGTTTTTCACGGTCGCATCAATTCCCAGCCGTTTCAGATTGGCGATATAGGGGTTTACGATACGCTCAAAGGACGGGCTGTCGTTCAGGAATTCAACGCTCAGCACTTCTCCGCTGGCGTTGGTGCGTTTGCCGTTCACGATCTTCCAGCCGGCGGCATCCAGCAGTTTGCCTGCCTGCCGCACCGCCTTGCGATCCAGTTGGCGCGGTTTGGACACCGGCGGGGAATAGGCGGGTTTGGTAAACACGGCCTCTGGCAAATCCGCCCGCAAGGGTTCCAGCAGCGCCAGTTCGGCAGGCGTCGGCATGCCGGTGGCCTCCAGATTCGAATTCTCCCAAAAACTGTCGGTGCGTTTGTACAGGCCGTAAAACAGGGTCTTGTTGGACCATTCGAAATTGAACATCAGGCCCAAAGCCTCGCGCACACGGGGGTCCTTGAATTTGTCGCGCCGCATATTGATCCAGAAGCCCTGCGTGCCGGAAGGATTGCCATCGGGCAGAACGTCCTTCACCACCCAGCCCTTGTTCAGGGCAGGGAAATCATAGGAGGTTGCCCAGAGCTTGGAGAGGAATTCCTCGCGGAAATTATAAACCCCGCCTTTGAACCCCTCGAATGCGGCGGTGTAATCGGCGTAATATTCAACCGACAACACATCGAAATTCGACCGGCCCTGATTGATCGGCAGATCCTTGCCCCAGTAATCATCCCGGCGCCGATAGGAAACGGTTTTGCCCGGATTGACCTTGTCCAGCACATATTCCCCCGACCCAAGCGGTGGATCCAGCGTGCTTTTGGCGAAATCATGGGTGGTGTAATAGGCCTTGGAAAATACCGGCAAACCGGCCACGGTCATCGGCAGTTCGCGCATATTGGCGCCTTTGTTAAAGGTGAATTTCACCCGCAGCGGGGCCAGAACCTCTGCCTTTTTCACATCCTGCAGCAGCACACGATAGCTGAGCCGGCCCTTGTCGCGCAGCAATTCCATGGAATAGGCCACGTCCTCGGCCGTGACGGGGGTGCCATCGGAAAAGCGGGCCTCGGGGCGGATATTGAAAATCGCCCAGGAGCGGTCCTCGGGGTATTCGATGCTTTCGGCCAGCAGGCCATACATGGAATCCGGCTCATCCGCGCTGCCGGCCATCAGGCTTTCGAAAAAAATCGAGGACAGCATCGCCGCCTGTCCCTTGAGGATATAGGGCGACAGGCTGTCAAAGGTGCCAAAACCCCATGTGGAAAACGTGCCACCCTTGGGGGCATTCGGGTTCACATAGTCAAAATGCTTGAAATCGGGGCCATATTTCAGATCGCCAAAGGTGGAAATGCCGTGGGATTTAATGATTTTCTGCTCTGCCAACCCGATAGAGGCGGTCAGCAGCCATGCCAGCGCCAGAAGCGGGAGCATCATCCAGAGCCGCAAATCCTGCGCCTGTTTTGCCACCACATTGCATTTCGCCTGCGTCATAAAAACCTCCTCGTCAGCCTTGTGCCGGATGGGCACATTATCCTTGATATTTAGGTAAATAGAACCCGCCGTAAACCGCAACACGCGATTACGTGTAAAAATGTAATAATTTTGGAACCGGAAACGCAAAAGGCCGCCCCAATGGGACGGCCCGAAAGACGATAGCTGTCGGTTACTTGATTGTCGACAGATAGGCAATCAGGTTAACCCGATCCTTCATTTTTTTCAGACCGGAAAAAGACATCTTGGTACCCGGTGCGTATTTACCCGGCTTTGTCAGGAAACCATTCAGGTTTTCCGGCGTCCAGTTCCCGCCCAGGCTTGTGATTGCCTCGGAATAGGAGAACCCTTCCGCGGTACCGCGTGGCCGGTTCACAACACCGAACAAATACGGCCCCGTGCTGTTTTTACCTTTTTCCAGCTTGTGGCAGGCTTTACACTTTGAAAAAACCTTGGCCCCTTTTTCAGGATCGGCAGCCGCCAGCATTTCTTCGAAGGACGGGCCTTCTTCGGCTGCGGCTGTTTCTTCGCCGCCTTCATCCGTTGCGATCGGATAAGCCGCCATGTGCTCGCCATCGTGACCTTCGCCACCAACGGTATAAATAGCATCTGCGCCCCATTTCAGCAGCAGCAGTACCAGCAAGGAGGCGCACAATCCGCCAACAATTTTAGTTATTTCCATTGTGTTCATGGTCGTTCTCACCTTAGCCTGCGGACAAGCCTGTCCCACTTTCATTATTCCGACCCTTCTAGCGCCTTCCCCTAAGCGATTGCAAGGTATAGAAGCGCGACGAAATGCCCTTTACATAAGGAAATCAAAATGAGCGGCTCTGTAATCAAGATTGCTTTTCAAGGTGTGCCCGGTGCCTATTCCCATCAGGCCTGTGTCGAGGTTTATCCAAATGCAGTGGCCTTGCCGTTCAACACCTTCGAGGGCGCGATTGCGGCGGTCAATTCCGGCCAGGCCGATCTGGCCATGTTGCCGGTGGAAAATTCGACCTATGGGCGGGTTGCGGATATCCACCATTTGTTGCCCGAATCCGGCCTGCATATTATCGGGGAACATTTTGTTCGGGTCCATATCAACCTGATGGGCCTGCCCGGAGCATCGCTTGACACCATGACCACGGCCATGAGCCACACCGTATTGCTGGGCCAGTGCCGCAAATTCCTGAAGCAGCAAAACCTGAAGCCGGTCACAGGCGCGGATACGGCCGGTTCCGCGCAAATCGTGGCTAAAAACGGTGATAAAACAATGGGGGCCTTGGCCTCGGAACTGGCTGCCGAAATTTACGGATTGAAAGTTCTGGCGCGCCACATCGAGGATTTCGACAATAACACCACGCGTTTTCTGGTGATGTCGCCCGAGAAACAGCAGGCCCCGCAGTCCGGCAAAGAGCTGATCACCACCTTTGTCTTTCGCGTGCGCAACCTGCCTGCGGCCCTGTATAAAGCCATGGGCGGTTTTGCCACCAACGGGATCAATATGGTCAAGCTGGAAAGCTATATGGTGGACGGATCCTTCACCGCAACGCAGTTTTATGCGGATGTGATCGGCCATCCGGACGATCCGGCCATGAAGCGAGCTTTTGAGGAACTGGCGTTTTTCACGTCCAAAATCGAAGTGCTGGGCGTTTATGAAGCGGACAAACCCCGCAGCTAACGCATAGCCCTAAACGCGCTGCCCGCGTTTGCCGTAGGTGCTCTCAATATGATTCGCGTAAGTCCAAATCCGATGGTTGAATTTGCGCTTGAGCGAATTCTTGGCCAGCTTGGCGGATTGCAAGACCAGACGCGCCGAAATACTGCGGGCTTTCACCTCGACCGATACCTTGAGCCGCGCCTGTTTCGGCGTCAACGCAATGGTTTCCATTTCGATCAATGCCCCGACCCCTGATGAAATACAGTTGAATGTCAACAAACGCTCGGGCTTGTATTCGACCAGATCAATATCGACCTCGCGCGTCTTACCACGCAAGTCACCGACAAAGTTCCAGGCAAGCCCGGCCTGTTTGCCCGGCAGGTTGTCCGTGCGTTCAACCTGCGCGCCGATGCGCATGGCATAGGCTTCGTAGCTGTCAAAATCGGATATTTGCTCGAAAACAAAATCAAGAGGCGCGTTGATATCTTGTACACTGGTGAACCGCATTATTTATCCTCTGCTCGTTTTCGAATCGTTTTCATCTAACTTAGAGTGTCAGCTAACCAGTTGTGAATTAAAAAATTGGCAATAGAGCCTTTACGCGCCGGTTTGAGGACAGGATTCTCCCCGACTGTTGCCTGCAAGACCGCCTCGCGGGTGAACCATTGCGCATCTTCGATTTCTTTGGGGTCCATGACAATCTGATCGTTCAGCGCCTCGGCCCGACAGCCGATCATCAAGGACGCCGGAAACACCCAAGGCTGGCTGGTCAAATATTCAACGGCCCCGAGCCGGATGCCGGATTCCTCAAAGACTTCACGACGGGCAGCGGCCTCTATGGTTTCGCCCGGCTCCATGAAACCGGCCAGCAGGGAATACATGCCCTCGGGCCATCCCGGCGAGCGCCCCATCAGCACGGAATTTCCGCGCGTAGCCAAAACAATCACCACCGGATCGGTACGCGGAAAATGCATGCGCCCGCACTCATTACAGCGCCGCAGCCATCCGGCCTGCTCCGCTTCTGTCTTGCTGCCGCAATTGGCACAGAACCCATGGATACGATGCCATTCAAACAACCCGCGCGCCGTTGCGGCCAGTTCGGCATCCCGCGGGGTCATCATCGCCATGATCGCGCGTAATTCAGTGAACACTTGATAATCCGGAAAACCCGGATAGCGGTTCTGGCTCTGGTCAAAAAACTGCGCCATCTGTTCCGCATCCAGATCGGCCGCCTGCCATGGGGAAATGTCAAAGGCGAAAACACCGGTTTGCCCTTCCAATCCCAGAAAGGTCGGCCCGACACGGGCTTCCGACAGGATCGGATGATCGCAGGGCAACCGGAGCAGGCGTTTGCTTTGATAATCAAACAGCGGTTTGCCGCGCCACAAGACAATCGCCACGCCTGTTTTGCGCAAGGCCTGCAAGCGTTCCGGATTGTCACGCAATTCTGCCGCGCGCTCAAGACCCGAACCGCCAAAGGTTACCGTTTCCGCATGTCGCATCCCTGCGCTCCTGTTTGTTTGGCCCGTTGTGGCATGCGCCCTATTTTCTTGCAATCCCCACCTTGCCCACGGCGCATTTCCCCCCTATATACACACCCGAGAGGTTGGCGCGGGCAAACGCCTCGCCAACCCGGTCAGGTCCGGAAGGAAGCAGCCGCAACGAGCCCCGTTTGGGTCGCTGTCCAGCCTCTCACCTTATTTATTTGGCCGGTTTTTGCCGCCCCTCCCCCCTCAGCTTACGACATTGATTGCCATAGCCTCGCCCCCCAGATATGCTGCGCGCGACCGGACCCAACTGCCCAGCAAAAGGCCCCCCATGAACAACAGCCTATTGTCCCCTGCCAGCCCCGAGAAAATGCAACAGGGGATATCCCCGATTGTGCTGAACCTGTTGGTGAGCGGCTATATCATGGCCGCATTCAACAAGACTTTCTGGAACAATGCCTATCAGGTTCTGGAGGGCAACCTGCTGGACACGGCAATATTTGGCGGGGCGGTATTTGCTTTTACCCTGCTTGTCACAGCTTTGTTCATGGGGCGGTATGTACAAAAAACCGTGCTGGTTTTACTGATTTTGATCGGAGCCGGGTCTTCCTATTATATGGACACCCTCGGAGTGATGATCGATCGCGACATGATCCAGAATGTTGTGACCACCACGGTTCAGGAATCCAAACACCTGATAACATT
>JALWOO010000428.1 GCA_027083485.1 Amylibacter sp.
GTTGATCACAGTCGCATCCATGCCGCCGCCATCCAGCAAAGTCGCCACCATGGTCGTCGTTGTGGTCTTGCCGTGGGTGCCCGCAATCGCAATATTGGAGCGTAGGCGCATCAGCTCCGCCAGCATTTCCGCGCGCCGCACCACCGGCAACCCGCGCGCCCGCGCCGCGTCCAGCTCAGGATTGCCCGGCTTGATCGCCGATGAAATGACAATCACCTCGGCGTTTTCAATGTTTTCCGCCTTTTGGCCGACAAAAATTCGGGCACCCATCCGGGCCAAACGGTCGGTAATCGGGCTGCTGCGCAAATCCGACCCCTGAACCGTATATCCGTGGTTCAGCAGCACCTCGGCAATGCCGGACATGCCAATGCCGCCAATGCCGACAAAATGGATCGCGCCAAGCTGGGTTGGCAGTTTTGTAGACGCGTTCATGGGGTTTCCTTTTGGGCTAATTGCTCCACCAGATCGGCCAGCTCCTGCGCCGCCTCCGGTTTACCGCAGGCAAGGGCTGCTGCCGCCATTTGGGCAGCTTTGTCGCTATCGGTCAAAATGGTTTCGATTTCACGGGCCAATGTTTCAGGCGTAAACCGGTCTTCGGGGATCACAACCGCCGCCCCCGCATTGGCCAGACCTTGCGCATTCACTGTTTGGTGGTCCCCCGTGGCAATCGCCAGAGGGATCAGGATAGAGGGCCGCCCGATCACCGCAATATCCGCAACCGAGGACGCGCCGGATCGCGAAATCACCAGTTGGCATTCGGACATGCGCGCCGGAATATCGTTAAAAAACGGGGACACATCCGCCGCCACACCGGCCGCGGCAAAGGCATTGCGGGTCGCCTCCAGATCCGCCTCGCGGGCCTGTTGGGATACGCGCACCTGAAAGCGCAGCTTTTCCGGCAACAAAGCCAAAGCCGCCGGAACCGTTTTGGATAGAATATGCGCCCCTTGCGAGCCGCCAATCGCCAAAATCGACATCGGCCAATCGCCCGGGGAAATATACCCGGAACCGGCACGTTCCAACACATTGCCCCGAACCGGATTGCCGGTGAAAATGCCCTCGACACCGTCCGGCAAATCCGTCGGCCACGTCCCGCAGGCCACCAGATCGACACGCGGCGCAAACAGGCGGTTCACCCGCCCCAAAACCCCGTTTTGTTCATGGATCAAACACGGACGGCGCGCCAGTATCGCCGCACTCATCGCCGGCAATGCCGGATAACCGCCAAATCCGGCAACAACCGCAGGCGGATCCCGCCGCATACGCCACCACGC
>JALWOO010000429.1 GCA_027083485.1 Amylibacter sp.
AATGACAAACCGCCCATGACGTTGCAACAATCCGAAGACCTGCTCACATGGATGATCCTCGGGGTGATTCTGGGCGGGCGTTTCGGCTATGTGCTGTTTTACAACTTTGAAAAATTCATGGGCGACCCGATGGCGATCCTTCGGGTCTGGGAGGGCGGCATGTCCTTTCACGGCGGTTTTCTGGGGGTGATCCTGGCCGGATTGCTCTATTGCTATAAACACAAGCTCCCCGCCTGGAGCATTGGCGATGCGCTGGCCATGTCTGTTCCTATCGGGCTTGGGCTCGGGCGGATTGCCAATTTCATCAACGGCGAATTATGGGGGCGGCCGACAACCGTTGACTGGGGCGTGGTTTTTCCAACGGCCCCAAACTGCCCGATCTGGTGGCTGGAGCCGGTTTGCGCGCGCCATCCTTCGCAAATATACGAGGCCCTGCTTGAAGGGGTGGTGCTGTTTGCGGTGCTGGCATGGCTGGCCTATCGGCGCGGGGCGTTGAAAACACCGGGCTTGCTGACCGGCGTATTTTTCATCGGCTACGGGCTGGCGCGCAGTTTTGTCGAATTGTTCCGGCAGGGCGATAGCCAGTTCATCACGGCGGGCAATCCATGGGGCTATGTGATCCGCTTTGGCACGGAGATGGACAGTTTCGGCCTGACCATGGGCCAAGTGCTGTCACTGCCGATGATTCTGGCGGGGATAGTCATTGTTATCATGGCAAAGAGGCGCGCATGACCCTGACCAAAGAATTGATCCGCCAGATCGAGCGGCTCGGCCCGCTGAATGTGGCCGAATTCATGGCGCAATGCCTCTATCACCCGACGCTTGGCTATTACACCAACGCCAGCCCGCTCGGCAGTGCAGGCGATTTCATTACCGCGCCGGAAATCAGCCAGATGTTTGGCGAATTGCTGGGCCTTGCGCTGGCGCAAAGCTGGCTGGATCAGGGCGCGCCGGCGGCCTTTTGTCTGGCAGAGCTGGGACCGGGCAGCGGCCAGTTGATGGCCGATGTGCTGCGCGCCACCCGTGGCGTTGCCGGATTTCACGACGCCATGCAACTGCACCTGTGCGAGGTGAACCCGAAACTGAAGGCCGCACAAGGCGCGCGCCTGTCTGCCTATGCGCCGGTTTGGGTCGATGATGTGACCGCCCTGCCCGATCTGCCGCTGTTCTTGCTGGCGAACGAGTTTTTCGACTGTCTGCCAATCCGCCAGTTTATCCGCGCCCGTGAATGGCAAGAACAGCTGATCGCGGTGCAGGACGGGGCTTTGTGTTTTGCCTCCAAACCCGCAGGCCCCGTGGCCGAGGGTTTCCCCGACCGTCCGGAAGGGGCGGTGATCGAATTGCGCCCCGCCGCCAATGCCATTGCCGATGAAATCGCCCGTAAAATTGCGGCCCATGGCGGTTGTGCCCTGATTGTGGATTACGGGGATTGGGGCACTGACGGGGATACCTTGCAGGCCTTGCGCCAGCACCGCAAGACGGATCCGCTTGACCACCCCGGACAATCGGACCTGACCGCGCATGTGGATTTCGCAGCCCTTGCCGGCGCGGCGCGCCCCCATGCGCAGACAAGCGCCCTTGTGCCGCAAGGTGTGTTGCTGGAGCGGCTCGGGATTACGGCACGCGCGCAGGCTTTGGCGCAAAAACTGCAAGGTGCCGCGCTGGAAAGCCACATTGCCGCCCATCGCCGCTTGACCCACAGCGCAGAAATGGGGAAGCTGTTCAAAGCACTGGCGATCACGCCACGCAATGCCCCCCAACCGCCGGGATTTGACAATGACGCTGGAAATCATCACCTCTGACGCGCTGGACACGCGCCACGGTTTTTTCACCCGCAAAGGCGGGGTTTCCGCCGGTATCTTTGCCGGTTTGAATTGTGGTCAGGGATCGAGCGATCAGGATGATGTGGTACAAATGAACCGGCATATGGTGGCCGCGTCCCTTGGCGTGGCGGATGATCATCTGGCAACGCTCTATCAAATCCATTCGCCCAAGGTGATCACTCTGGATGCCCCGCTAAGCGGCGAACGCCTGCAGGCGGATGCCATGGTCACCGCCACCAAGGGCATCGCGCTGGGGATTCTGACCGCCGATTGCGCGCCAATCCTGTTTTATGACCGCAGCAGCCGCACCATCGGCGCCGCCCATGCCGGCTGGAAAGGGGCGCTGCACGGGGTCATCGGGGCCGTGATCCGCGCGATGGAGGCCCTCGGAGCCGACCGCCAGACCATCCACGCCACCGTTGGCCCCTGCATCAGCCAGCAATCCTATGAGGTCGGACAGGAGTTCCTAGAGGCATTTATCGCCGAAGACATGCGCTTTGCCGAATTCTTTGCACAGGGAAAGGACGACCGCTATCAATTCGACCTGCCCCGTTTCTGCCTGCATCAATTGCGTCACGAAAACATCGGGCAGGCCAATTGGTCCGGCCAGTGTACCTATGCAGATGAAAACCGTTTCTATTCCTACCGGCGCACCACCCACAAAGGCGAACCGGATTACGGCCGCCAGATTTCCGCCATCGTTTTATAGCGCAGCGCATTTCTGTAACATTTCGTGAGCACAAGCTTCCAACGGGGGATGCCCCGCTGGAATGTTTCAGGTTTCATCACATTTTTTTGCATCAACCATCTGTTTTGTATGTATTTAATATTCTGTCATAACCGATCTGTTATTCACATCGATGTGTGTCGCTTGCGCAATGCACCCCCTGCTAGGGTTAATTTATCGCAAGAACGCGAAATCCTTTTACCCTCAGGAGAGAAAACAAAATGTCTACTACAATGAAAACACTGGCGGTTGCATCCGCTGTCGCTGCTGCCCTGACCGCCACAGCCAACACGGCATCCGCCGGCGGCAAAGAAAAATGCTACGGTATTTCTATGGCCGGTGAAAACGGCTGTGCAGCCGGTCCGGGCACAACTTGCGCCGGCACTTCCACTGTTGATTATCAGGGTAATGCCTGGTCTCTGGTGGACAAAGGCACCTGCGAAACCACCATGCTGCCCAAAGCCATGGACGGCAGCGAACGCACGGGATCGCTGGAACCACTGAAACGTGACCTTCCCAAATCCTGAACCATCAGGGGCGTGCGCACCCCGCGCGCCCCTTTGCCCCAAGACAAGACCGGATCAAATACCATGTTGGACAATGCCAGCCAAACCACCCTGCCCAAACGGGCCGGAGTCGGGTATAAACCGCAACATCTGGACGGTATTTTACAAGCCCCCGATGCCATAGGCTGGCTGGAAATCCACGCCGAAAACTACATGGGCGACGGTGGACGCCCGATTGCCCAACTCAGGCACCTTGCCGGCATATTCCCGATTTCCTGCCACGGGGTCGGCCTGTCAATCGGCACCGCAGGCCCGCTTGATACGGACCACCTGAGCCGTTTGAAACATCTGCTGGACTGGCTGAAGCCCACCCTGTTTTCCGAACACCTTGCCTGGTCCACCCACGACAGCCATTTCCTCAACGATCTGTTACCGGTCCCCTATGTGCAACGCACGCTGGATCAGGTGGTGGCGCATGTGGATCAGGTACAAGACGTTCTGGGCCGGCAAATGCTGCTGGAAAACCCGTCAACCTATGTGGCCTTTGCTGAATCGGACCGCAGCGAGACCGATTTCCTGCACGAAATCGCCAAACGTACCGGCTGTGGCTTGCTGCTGGATGTGAACAACGTTTTTGTTTCCGGCACCAATCAGGGCTACAGCCCGCAAAGCTATATCGACGAATTCCCGCTGGAACTGGTCGGTGAAATCCATCTGGGCGGCCACGAGGTCGACGCAGACGATCACAACGCGCCTTTGTTGATCGACAGCCATTCAAGGCCGGTGGTTGATCCGGTGTGGCAGTTGTTTGAATACACCGTGGCCAAAACCGGCCCGCTGCCGACCCTGATCGAATGGGATAACGACATCCCCGACTGGCCCGTTCTGGCAAATGAGGCCGCCCTTGCAGATACCATTCTGGCACAGGTCAAGGTGCCCGCATGAGCGTCGATCAAACCGCCTTTGCCAGCGCCTTGCTGGCCCCGTCACACCCCGCGCCCGACGGGTTGGTTGACCCAAAGGGCCGCCCCGCCGGCAAACGGTTCGATGTGTATCGTAACAACGTTGTATTCAGCCTGCTGGAAGCCATGCAAACCGCCTTTCCCGCCATTGAAAAACTGCTCGGAGCCGGTTTGTTTCGCGAAATCAGCATTGATTTTATTCGACAATCCCCGCCATCCACCCCGATGCTGATGTTTTATGGCGCAGGGTTTGCCGAATTCCTGCAAGGGCTGGAACCGCTGTCCAAATACCCGTTTTTACCCGATATCGCACGGCTGGAATTGCTGCGCCGGCAATCCTACCACGCCGCAGATGCCGCCCCGATCCAGCCCGAAGCGCTTGCCGCCATACCGCCGGAAAAACTGGTGGCGCTGCGCTTTGAATTTGCCCCCGCCATGCGCCTTCTGACAAGTGATTTTCCGGTTGTCGGCATTTGGGAATACAACATGTCCGGGAACGCCCCCAAACCCGAACAAGCCCCCCAAACCGCCCTGATAAGCCGACCGGAGTTTGACCCCGTTGTCAGCGCCATTCCCGCCGCAACCGGCCAGTTCATTTCCCGGATGCACCAGGGAGAAACCCTTGGCACAGCCTTTGACACGGTCGCCACACAAACGCCCGACTTTGATCTTGGCACGGCGCTCGGGCTGATGCTGCAAACGAAAATAATAACGAAAATAGACCTTTTAGGGGGGGTAAAATGACACTGATATTAAACCTGTACGATGGCGCAATCGCCCTGATGCAACGCATATTGGGGGAATGGTTCTTGCCAACCTTGGCCAGATTTACCTTTGGCGCGGTCCTGCTGTTCTATTTCTGGAACTCTGCCAAAACCAAACTTGGCGACGGGATTTTCGGGTTTCTGCATCCCAACGAAAACGCCTACATACAGGTATTCCCCCAAAAG
Source organism: Amylibacter sp. (assembly GCA_027083485.1). Taxonomy (GTDB): domain Bacteria; phylum Pseudomonadota; class Alphaproteobacteria; order Rhodobacterales; family Rhodobacteraceae; genus Amylibacter. Next base: position 4,969 of record JALWOO010000429.1, read on the forward strand.
ATGGAGGCATACGGCTACGACATTTCTGCCTTTAGCGGGTTTGACACGCTCGTTGTCACCGCAGGCACCCTTGCCGAATTTCTACTGCCTTTGCTGATCGTTATCGGCCTGTTTACCCGAATTGCGGCCATTGGCATGGTCGGTTTTGTGATCATACAATCGCTGGTCGATGTCTATGGCCATAAGGTCGGGGCAAAAACCACAGGAGCCTGGTTTGACGGGGCTTCGAACTCTCTGATCATGGATCAACGCCTATTGTGGATGGTGGTTTTTGCCATTCTGATCGTCAAAGGAGCCGGCCCCCTGTCCCTTGACCGGTTGTTACGGCGCTGAAAACCGCGCCTGAACATCCTTGCCCCAACCCAGCGTCAGCGCCCCGTCCCGCTCAATCACCGGGCGCTTCATCAAGGCCGGCTGCGCCGCCAGCCGGGCCCAGGGATCCTCTGCACGCC
>JALWOO010000430.1 GCA_027083485.1 Amylibacter sp.
GAATTGGGGATCACAGGCAATATTCGCGGGCTGGTGGAGGATTTCGAATTCTCGGCGTCCCTGCTGGAAGGCATGCTCGGCCTGTTGCTGTTTGCCGGTGCGCTGCATGTGAAGCTGGGCGAGTTGCGCAAACAGGCGTGGGTTGTGGTGTTGATGGCCACCATCGGCGTCGGGGTTTCCACGGCGATTGTCGGTTACGGGTTCCATTGGCTGCTGGGCGCACCGATTGCGATTGCGCTGGTGTTTGGCGCGTTGATTTCGCCAACCGATCCGGTGGCCGTTCTGGGGGTGCTGCGCGAGGCAAACCTGCGCAAGTCGCTGGAAACCAAAATCGCCGGCGAGAGCCTGTTCAACGATGGCGTGGCCTATGTGGTGTTTCTGGTGCTGGTGGGCATCGCCTTTCCCGGCGGCGACGCCCATGCCAGCGGGTTCACCGGTGCGATGAAGCTATTCGCCCAGGAGGCCATCGGCGGCGCGGTTCTGGGCGGGGTGCTGGGCTGGCTGGTGTTTCAGCTGATGAAGCGGATCGACGATTACCCGCTGGAGGTTCTGCTCTCGCTCGGGCTGGCCTTTGGCGGCTATCAGCTGGCGGTTTATCTGCATTTGTCCGGCCCGATCATGGCGGTGGTTGCCGGATTGTTCATTGGCGATGTGGGCATGAAATACGGCATGAGCCAGCAAACCCGCGAATATCTGGATGCCTTTTGGCGGCTGATAGACGAAATCCTGAACGCGGTGCTGTTCCTGCTGATCGGGGTCGAGGTTTTCGCCGTGGCTTTTGACGCCAATGCGCTCTGGGGCGGGGTGATTGCCATTGGCCTGTCGCTGGTGTCGCGTCTGGGCGCTGTGGCGCTGCCGATCCTGCTGCTCAAACCTTTCCGCAGCTTTACCAGCGATGTGATCCCGATCATGACATGGGGCGGGCTGAAGGGCGGTATTTCGGTGGCTCTGGTGCTGACCCTGCCCGATAGCGAATGGAAGCCGCTGATGCTGGCGATGACCTATATTGTGGTGCTGTTCTCGATCATCGTGCAGGGGCTGACCATCGCCCCGCTGGCGCGCCGGCTGGGGCGGGAACCGGATCTGTTATAAGCCATGGCCAACCGCTATTATACCGGCCCGCGCAGCGACCATTTTAACGGCACCCGTTTTTTCAACCCCGACGGCATCGCGCCAAGCAGCCTGCGTGATGTGCTGAAATGGCAGCTCGGCGGGGGCAAGGCAAAATGGCCGGCCAGCTATCCGTCGCCCTATGCGGATA
>JALWOO010000431.1 GCA_027083485.1 Amylibacter sp.
CAGCCAGCATGCGGATATTGGCGCCCGCGCAGAACACACCGTCCTTGGCCGAGCGCAGCACCACCGCGCGCACCTCGGGGTGTTCGAATCGCATGCGCGTCACCGCATCGGCCAGTTCGATATCCACCCCCAGGTCATAGGAATTGAGCTTCAGCTCATAGCCGTCAAACAGCCCGCCGGCCTCGTCCACATCCATCCACAAGGTGGCGACGGGTCCGTCAATCTCGACCCGCCAATGGCGCCAGCGCCCGGGTTCGGTCTGAAATTCAATCCGTTCATTCATGTCGCGCAATCTCCCCGCCTGATTGTGAGTGCATTATATGCCATATCGCGAGAAATGATAGAGGTGCGGGGAATCGGAATAAACCGAAAAGACACAAAAATACAATAACTTACTGGAATAGACCCTCATCGAAAGGATGAAATATATTGCATTTTGCGTAGGCAGCGGCCTGATTCCGTACCGGGAAGGCATCACCGGGAAGGCATCCGCACAGGGCATGGGCCAGCACTCGGCCGCGTAGGCTCCTGCCGAAAAATCCGCATGTTCTGGAGATCCCATTGGAGCGGGCGATGAGATTCGAACTCACGACCCTAACCTTGGCAAGGTTATGCTCTACCCCTGAGCTACGCCCGCTTCCTTTGGGTGAGGGGGAAATAGGAATTTCAGGGCGCGGCTGCAAGGGAAAAATGCACCGGGCGCCAAAAAAATCGACTCACGCCAGTGCCAGCACGATATTGCCCGCGCCAGCAACAAGCAGGCTGGCATAGGTCGCGATCATGCCCCATTTGCGCAAGCCGCCCCGTTGCGGGGTACTGGTGAAGCCAACCCCGTGCAGAACCCGGCCGCCAAGGAACAACAGCCCGATCATATGCAGGCTCCAGCCCGGGGCACCCTGAAGTTCCAGCATCAGCAAAAGAGCCACGGCCATGGGCGCGTATTCCACGAAATTGCCCTGCAGCCGGACCGCGCGCGCCAGCGTCGCCTCGCTGCCATCGCTGGCCGAGATGCCCAGCCTGATCCGCATCACGCTGACCCGAAGCGATACCGCCATCAGGACAAGCCCCAGGATGCCGCCATAAAGCGCCGATACAAGTGTCATGATTGCCCCCGTTCTTGCGCGCCCGTGCTTTTGCCTTTGCAACAGACTACCGCCGGGGGCCGGGCGCGGCTATGGATAAACGGAACAATTGTCGCCGCCGGTGAATTGGGGGCCGAGGAAAAGGGAAGGAGCCTTGCCATGCTGTTGCGCCTGAGC
>JALWOO010000432.1 GCA_027083485.1 Amylibacter sp.
GCCTGTGTCGAGGCATCCAGATCGGAACCGAACTGCGCAAAGGCAGCCATTTCACGATACTGGGCCAATTCCAGTTTGATCGAACCCGCAACGGATTTCATGGCGTTGGTTTGTGCCGAGGACCCCCCACGGCACTCGGACAGACCGGTATTCAGCGCCGGACGGATACCCTGATAGAACAGTTCGGTTTCCAAAAAGATCTGGCCGTCGGTGATCGAAATCACGTTGGTCGGAATAAACGCCGAAACGTCGCCGCCCTGGGTTTCGATGATCGGCAGCGCGGTCAAGGAACCGGAACCGTAATCCTCGTTCAGCTTGGCCGAACGTTCCAGCAGACGGGAGTGCAGATAGAAAACGTCGCCAGGATAGGCTTCACGTCCTGGTGGGCGACGCAGAAGCAGGGACATCTGACGATAAGCAACCGCTTGTTTGGTCAAATCATCGTAAATCATCAGGCCGTGCATGCCGTTGTCACGGAAATATTCGCCCATGGAAGTCGCGGCATATGGTGCAAGGAACTGCATCGGGGCCGGATCGGATGCGGTCGCAGCCACAACGATCGAATAGGCCATGGCGCCTGTTTCTTCCAGCTTTTTCACCAGCTGGGCAACGGTCGAACGCTTTTGGCCGATCGCAACATAGATACAGAACAGCTTTTTCTTGTCATCGTCGCCAGCGGCGTCGTTCAGGGTTTTCTGGTTCAGGATGGTATCCAGCGCAATCGCGGATTTACCTGTCTGACGGTCCCCAATGATCAGCTCGCGCTGGCCACGGCCAACGGGGATCAGCGCGTCAACGGTTTTCAGGCCGGTCGACATCGGTTCGTGAACCGATTTACGCGGGATAATGCCCGGAGCCTTTACGTCGGCAACCGAACGGGTGTCCGTTTTGATCGGGCCTTTGCCGTCAATCGGGTTCCCCAGACCATCTACAACACGTCCCAGCAGACCCATGCCTGTTGGAACGTCCACGATGGAATTGGTCCGCTTAACGGTGTCGCCTTCTTTGATGTCCCGGTCGGACCCAAAGATAACCACACCTACGTTGTCAGTCTCAAGGTTCAACGCCATACCGCGGATACCACCGGGGAATTCGACCATTTCACCGGCCTGTACGTTGTCCAGACCGTGCACACGCGCGATACCGTCACCTACGGACAGCACGCGGCCTACCTCGGCAACTTCGGCCTCTTGACCGAAATTCTTGATCTGGTCCTTGAGGATCGCAGAAATTTCTGCAGCTTGGATAGCCATTATC
>JALWOO010000433.1 GCA_027083485.1 Amylibacter sp.
TGGAAAGAGGCCGTCGATACCGGCGCGCGTCTGGGGGTGGATGCCTTTATCGTCGCCGACATGGGGGTGGCCGAATACATCTACAAAACCCATCCGGAAATCCGCTTGCATCTGTCGGTGCAGGCCGCAGCCTCCACGCCCGAAGCAATCCGGTTCTATTGCCGCGAATTCAACGTCAAACGGGTGGTGTTGCCGCGAATTCTGACGGTGCCGGAAATCAAGACCATGGCCGAAGAAATCCCCTGCGAGATCGAAACCTTCATTTTCGGCAACCATGGCCTTATGGTCGAAGGCCGCTGTTCGTTAACCAATTACATTACCGGCCTGTCAACCAATATGGACGGGGTCTGTTCCCCCGCAGCAGAGGTGCAGTACATCAAGGATGCCGCCGGAAACCTGACAACGCGGCTCGGTGAATTTACCATTGATTGTTTTTCCTGTTCGGAAAACGCCGGTTATCCGACGATCTGCAAGGGGCGCTATGAAACACCGGCGCATGACGGTGCCTATTATGCCTTTGAGGAACCGATCAGCCTGAACCTGTCTTCCCTGCTGCCGGATTTGATGGCCGCCGGCGTCACCGCGCTGAAAATCGAAGGGCGCCAACGGTCGCGCGCCTATGTGAAATCCGTAGTCAGTGCCTATCGCAAGGCAGTGGATAGCATCATGGCAGGAAAAGAGCCGGAAATCTCCGGCCTGCTGGCCCTGACCGAAGGACAAAAAGAAACGCAAGGCGCGTTCAAAAGCAAGACTTGGCGGTAACAATGACCCAACTGACAATCGCACCGATCCTGTTCCACTGGAGCGCGGAACAAAAGCTCGATTTCTATTCCCGTATCGCCGATGAAGCGCCCGTTGACGTGGTTTACCTTGGAGAAGTGATCTGTTCCAAACGCACGCCGTTTTTCGAAAAACATTATGACACGGTGGCAGAGCGCCTGACACGGGCCGGAAAAAAGGTTGTTTTTTCAACACTCTCCGAAGTGATGCTTAAGCGGGAACGCAATATGATAGCCGGTTTTTGTGATCTGGAGGATTACGAACTGGAAATCAACGACAGCTCTGCGCTCTGGCATCTGGAGGGCAAGGCATTTCGCATAGGTTCGCTGATGAATGTCTATAACGAGGATACAATGCGGTTTCTGGCCAGCCGTGGAGCCACCCATTTCAGCCTGCCAAGCGAATTGCCTGCCACCTCGGTTGGCATTCTGGCACAGACAGCGCAAGAGCTGGGCGCGGGCTGTGAAATTCAGGTGTTTGGCCGCGCTTCGCTGGCCCTGTCCGCGCGTTGCTATCACGCCCGCGCCCACAACCGGATCAAGGATAACTGCCAGTTTGTTTGTGAAAATGATCCGGACGGCATGCCGCTCAACACCTTGGATCAGCAGGAATTCCTGACCATCAACGGCATTCAGACCCTCTCGCAAAGCTATGTAAATCTGCTTGGGGAACTGGAAACCATGACCCGCATGGGGATCAGCCATTTCCGGCTGGTACCCCATACGCAGGATATGGTGGCCGTGGCCCGGATATTCCGCGATACGCTGGACGGGAAAACGGCTGTTGAGCAAGCCCAACATCGCCTCGCTGCGCTGAACATCCCCGCCCCGTTTTCCAACGGGTTCTGGCATGGGCAAGCAGGCCACAAATGGGTGGAATCAGCCCGTGTCTAGGGGCAGAATCCAGATTTACTTTTTTTCGTTCGGATCCGCATCGGGATCGGCCTGACCGACCCCTTTAAAGACGAATTTGAACGGTACAGCCCAAAGGAACCCCAGTGCGGCATAAACCAGCACTTCCAGCCAGAACGGCGGCCGGTCAAGCCAATTCATGATGCTGACGGCCACCACCACATAGAGCGGCAGGCCGATCAGCAACAACACCAGCGACCAGCGCCGGCGGGCTTTGTATGACAGGGCCATCAGTCGGCAAACGGGTCGGTGACCAGAATGGTATCCTCCCGCTCCGGACTGGTGGACAGCATCGCCACCGGACAGTCGATCAGTTCCTCGACACGGCGCACGTATTTGATCGCCTCGGCGGGCAGATCATTCCAGCTGCGCGCGCCAACGGTGCTTTCGCTCCAGCCTTTCATGGTTTCATAAACCGGCGTCACACGGGCCTGTTGATCGGCGGCTGTGGGCAGATAATCCAGCCGTTTGCCATCCAGTTCATAGGCTACGCAGATTTTCAATTCTTCCAGCCCGTCCAGCACGTCCAGTTTGGTAAAGGCAATACCGTTAACGCCGGAAATGGCGCAGGTCTGGCGCACAAGCACCGCATCAAACCAGCCACAGCGGCGCGAACGTCCTGTAACGGTGCCTTTTTCATGGCCGACCGTGGCAAGGTGTTCGCCCACATCATCAAACAATTCACAGGCAAAAGGCCCCTCACCCACACGGGTTGTATAGGCCTTGACGATGCCCAGCACGAAATCAATCGCCCCCGGCCCCACGCCCACACCCGATGCCGCCATACCGGCGGTGGTGGTGGAGGAGGTCACAAACGGATAGGTACCGAAATCCACATCCAGCAGCGAGCCTTGCGCGCCTTCAAACAGGATGCGTTTGCCGGCCTTGCGTTTTTCGTTCAACACCTTCCAGACAGGTTTGGCGTAGGGCAGGATTTCCGGCGCAATCGCCAGCAGCTTGGCCTTCAGTTCGGCCGCATCGATTCCCGGCAGGCCCAGCCCCTTGCGCAGGGCGTTATGGTGGGTCATCAGACGGATGATGCGCAGATCAAGGGTTGCTTCATCGGCCAGATCCGCCACGCGGATCACACGGCGCCCGACCTTGTCCTCATAGCACGGACCAATCCCGCGCCCTGTGGTGCCGATTTTGGCAACCGAGTTCTGGCCTTCGCGGGCACGGTCCAATTCGCCATGCAGCGGCAGGATCAGCGGTGTGTTTTCCGCGATCATCAGGTTATCGGTGGAAATCTCCACCCCCTGCCCGCGCAGCTTGGCCATTTCCTCGACCAATGCCCATGGGTCCAGCACCACGCCGTTGCCGATCACCGCCAGCTTGCCCTTGCGCAGCAACCCCGATGGCAGCGCGGAGAGTTTGTAAACCTCCCCGTCGATCACCAGTGTATGCCCGGCGTTATGCCCGCCTTGAAAACGCGCGATCACATCGGCGCGCTCAGAGAGCCAATCCACAATTTTACCTTTGCCTTCGTCGCCCCACTGGGCACCGACAACCACCACATTGGCCATTTCAAGCCTCTTTCATCTAATGAAAACCTCGCCCCGTATAACGGTAGCTTTCAAATTTCGAAACCATAAAATGCGCCTGCGACATCGGGTTGGATTTTTGCCGGTCTTTTGGGTATACAGAAATTATCAATTTAAGGGGATCACTTTTACAATGCCTATTTCAATGTGCCGACTTCTTGCTGGACTCCTGATGATTTTCGGGCTGGGTGCCCAGACTGCCTTGGCCAGCCCGAATATTTTACTGGTGATTGCCGATGATATGGGGCTGGATGCCAGCCCCTGCCATTCGGTCGGCAGCACCTCCGCCAATATGCCAACCCTGAAAGGCCTGTGCGAAAACGGGATGGTTTTTGATCGTGCCTATACCCCTCCGGTCAGCTCTCCAACACGGGCAGCAATCCTGACAGGGAAATACAGTTTTCGCACCGGCATTGGCGGGGCGATAAATCTAAAACGCAACCCTGTGACCTTGTCGCCCGACGAAGTCAGCCTGTTTGACCAATTCCAAACCCAGCTGCCCGACTATAATACTGCCCTGATCGGCAAATGGCATCTGTCCAGCGGCAAAACCGATTTCACCCATCCCGCCAAGCTCGGCGTGAAGAATTATTTCGGTAATTTTCACGGGTTCATCAAGAACTATTACCATTGGCCGGTGGTTGAGAACGGCAAGCAACACAAGATTGACGGCTATTCAACCACTGTGTTGACCGATCGTGCGGTCAAATGGGTAAGCAAGCAGAAAAAGCCCTGGTTCTTGTGGCTTGCCTATAGCAGCCCGCATTTGCCTTTTCATGTGCCCCCGTCCAATTTGCACAGTTACAGCGGCATTCGCTATGGCGACAAACCCAAAGGGCCGGCGCGCAAACGCTATTATTTTGCTGCCCTGCAAGCACTGGATACGGAGCTGGGCCGGCTGTTGAATTCCCTGAAGCCGGAGACACGCAAAAACACGGTTGTGATTTTTATGAGCGACAACGGTACCCCGGCGAAAGTTGCCGACAATGTATATAAACGCGGCACCAAAAAGACCTTGTTTGAAGGGGGGATCAACGTGCCGATGGTGTTTTCAGGGCCAGGCATCAAAATTGGGCGGAGTCAGGCACTGGTGAATACAACAGACTTGTACAGCACGATTCTGGCGCAAGCCGGAGCCAAAGCGGAAACACCGGATTCACTGGATTTCTCGGAAGCGTTAAAAGGCGGGAAAGGCAAACGTGATCTGGTGTTTGTCGAACATTTTTCCAACAACAAAAACCTGAAAGGCGCGGTGTTTGGCTGGGCCATTCGCGATGCGCGCTATAAATTGCTGCACAAGGCCGACGGGAAAGAGCTGTTGTTTGATTTGGAAAACGACCAGTTCGAACGGATAAACCTGTTGCTTGGCGACCCGAATCCAGATGTTGAAAACATTCGGATCCGGTTGCAAAAAGCACAAGAAGAAATCATGAACAGCCCGTAAAGCGCCCGTCTTCTTGCTCTCAACAGCCTCTCATACCATTTTGTTATCGTTAAAATAAATGATTTCAGACGGCCAAGAGCTTATAAATACCATATCCGCTGCATTTTATTGGAATATTCTTGGCCAACTTGACAAAAGTCAATAAACTCTGACTTTCACCTCGCTACTAAAGGCCCAAACTCAACCGGGCCTCCCCAATGCACCTGCAAGACCAAACGCAAAAAACCAGCAAGGCAGCCAGACCTCCGCGTCCGGCTGCCTTGCTGGTTGCGATTCTGGCTTCGCTGACATTGCTTATTGCTCAGGCATTACCTTTAGCGGCATCCGCAACACAGGGTGCCTCGGGTGGCTGGATCGAGATATGTGGCGATGGTGGGTCATTTTTCATTCAACTGGATGACGACGCCCCTCAAACTCCCGCCCCTGTATCCGATTGTACTCACTGCCCGTTTTGCCTTGTGCCTTTCAATACGGCTTTAGGACTTGATGCCACGAATACGTTTCCAGCCCTGAAAATGTTTTTTACACGCATGCAGTTTCCGGCTCCGGCACCTGAGTTTGTAAACGTTGCTAACACATACTGGCCTGCATGCCGTGGGCCGCCGCTCCTCAAGATGGATAATATAATGAAGACTAAGAATAGCTCTTTGTCTGCCCTAGAGCAGACTTTGCTTACATCAGAC
>JALWOO010000434.1 GCA_027083485.1 Amylibacter sp.
GTGTATCGGTGGTCATTTTAAAATGCCTCTTTTCTTTCTTCCCCGCCAATATCCCTAGAAACCCGTCTGACAACAACTGTTTTCTGGAAAACGGTACCATAAATCGTGCTTTTGTATCAAATTTGGAAACAATCGCCGTATTCAGGCCGTTTCCGCCCAATAAGCCCGACTAAACAAAACATAAACCGTGAGCATTTCCAGACGGCCAACAAACATACCAAACACCAACACCCATTTTGCCGAATCCGGCAAGGAGGCAAAGTTGCCCGCCGGCCCGATAATATTCCCGACCCCCGGGCCAACATTGGCCACTGCCGTCAAGGCACCGGTCAGGGATGTGGAAAAATCAAGCCCCAACAGGTTGAGTATCTGCGCCAGTATCGCAACCGTGAGAAAATAGAACATAAAAAACGAAATCACACCGTCAACGGTATGATCCGCCAGCTTTTTCCCCTCATAACGCAAGATGAACACCCGATGCGGAAAATGGATTCTCTGGATTTGCCATTTCACACTGCGGATCAACAAAATCCAGCGCATTATTTTCGCCCCGCCGGAGGTGGAGCCGGTACAGCCTCCGGATGCTGTCAGCAGGAAAAACGCCACCGCCGCCGTCCCTCCCCAAGTGGTGTAGTCAGTCGTGGCATATCCGGTAGTCGTAACCGTAGACACAACGTTAAAAGCCACCAAACGCAAGGCGTCAACAGGGTTGAAGCCGCGCATGACCACCATCCATAGCGTCAACAACAGGATGACCACCGCCAGCATCAGCAAATAGGCCTCAACCTGCTCACTCCGGATAAACCGCCCCCGTGCGATGCGAATGAACCAGACAAAAGGCAATCCGGCACATAACATGAAAAACGTGGCTGACCACTGTAAGAACGGGCTTTGAAAATGGCCAAAAGACGCATCGTAGTTGGAAAAACCACCGGAGGACAGGGAGGTCAACGCATGAACGATCGCGTCAAAAAAGCTCATCCCGCCCCAAAGATAAACCAGCATGCAAACAAAGGTTAGAGATGCGTAAACAGACGCGGTTGCCGTGGCAAACAGGGCGGCATTTTTCAGCTCTTTCTCCCCCTGATCCGAACTCTCGGTGCGAAACAGCTGCATCCCCCCCACCTTGAGGATCGGCAGCAATGCCATGCCCGTAACGATAAACCCCACCCCGCCAAGCCACTGCAAAATGGCGCGCCATAGCAAAATATCATGCGGTGTCGTATCCAGCCCGCTCATCACGGTTGACCCTGTAG
>JALWOO010000435.1 GCA_027083485.1 Amylibacter sp.
GAATGAATATTGTTCGCCTGAATTGTGTTTCAACTTTCACTATTTCGCCACGCGGAAAATCCATTTTCTGATGCGGGCCAAGGCGGTTACCGTCTTTCCGGGCGGCTTTGGCACCATGGATGAATTGTTTGAAACCCTGACCCTGATCCAGACCGGCCGCATGGAACGGGTGCCGGTGTTGTTGTTTGGTGAATCCTTCTGGCGCAAGATTATCAACTGGGAGGCATTGGCCGATGCGGGAACCATTTCGGCAGAGGACATCAACCTGTTCCATTTTGTCGAAACCGCAGCCGAAGCCATGAAGATACTGGAAGCCGCCGAGGGGTAATCCGTTTCAAAAACGTGCGGATTTATCTGGAAAATGTGACGGTTGCGAACTGGGTTCTCCCGATTTTATTTAATCCGGAATGCTATCGGTCGGCTGTTTGGCGATATCCATAAAGGCGCGGATCACGCGGATGTCCTGACGTTGGCGCAGGCAAATCAGGGTTTCATACATAGACAGGTCCGGTTCGCTCAAAGGGATACGCTGCAAACGGCTGTCAAAGCCGAACTCGGCCTCGGAAACAAAACCGATTCCGGCACCGGAGGCCACCACATCGCGCAGGGCTTCGCGGCCTTCTATTTCCAGTGCCGGCACCAATGCAACACGGTTGCGGCTTGCTGTGTCCAGCAAACGCTGGCGGGTTTTTGATCCCTGTTCTCGAAACACCAACGGCATTTTGGCGAGGTCTTGCAGGCTCAGGGCACCGGCGTGGGGTAGCGGAAAATCCTTGCTAGCGATGGCAATAATATTGGCGACCCCGAGGTCAAGGGTCCGAAGGTCCGGATCGGTGATTTGGCTGCCGATAACGCCGATTTCGGCCCCGTAATTGCGTAATGAATGAAGCACTTCTTGCGTGTTTCCGATGCGCATGGAAACAAACACCTTTGGGTATTTTGCACGAAAACGGCCAAGAATTTCGGACACATGGTAGGCCGAATCCGCAATGATACGCAGGCGGCCGCCAACGGCTGTGCGGCTTTGGGTCAGCAGCTCCTCGATGCGGTTTTCCACCTCGAACATTTGTTGGGTGCGCACAAACAGTTTAGCCCCCGTATCGGTCAAGGTGATCTGTTTATGGGCACGGACAAACAGCAACACATCATAGCTTTGTTCCAGATTGCGGACCTGTTCCGACAGGGCTGGTTGGCTGATGTTCAAAGCACGGGAGGCTTTGGAAAAACCACCGTGCAGGGCCACATGGTGAAAGGCCTTTAGCTGGCTGTGTCGCATGACAGGGTCCTTTATTGCCATAGGGATTACTTATGGATCAATACCAAATCACAATTTTACAGATAGACCTAGCTGATGCATTCAGGAGGTGTCAATTCGATAAGCGGGGGGCGGAAATGCCGGACAACCATATTGAAATTTCATCACCACATTGTGGTGAACCCTATCTCCTGACACCGGGGCCTTTGACCACGTCTTATGATGTGAAGCGGGCGATGTTGCGGGACTGGGGAAGCTGGGACAGCGATTTTCGGGCAATGACCGCCGAATTGCGTGCCCGTTTGTTGGCGATGCTCGGAGAAGGTCAGGACGAATTTGATTGTGTCCCCATGCAAGGCAGTGGCACCTTTTCAGTGGAGGCGATGCTCGGCTCTCTCGTGCCGCATGATGGCAAGGTGTTGGTCTTGGCCAACGGGGCATATGGCCTGCGGGCCGCAGAAACCTTGCGCTATCTGGGGCGGCAGGTAACTCTGCTGGACAAAGGCGATTACATGCCGCCGCGTGGTGCGGATGTGGCGGAAATTCTGGCAGATGATCCGGCGATTACCCATGTGTTTGTGGCCCATTGCGAGACCAGTTCCGGCATTCTCAACCCGATTGAGGAAATATCGGAGGCAACCTATGCGGCAGGCCGCAAGTTTCTGATTGATAGCATGTCGGCCTTTGGTGCGATCCCGCTGGAGGTGGCCAATCTGCGCTTTGAGGCGATGGTCTCTTCGGCCAACAAATGTATCGAAGGGGTGCCCGGGTTCGGGTTTGTGCTGGCGCGTAAATCCGCATTGGAAAACGCCAAGGGCAATGCCCATTCCCTGAGCCTCGATCTGCATGCGCAATGGAGCCACATGAACACTTCCGGCCAATGGCGTTTCACCCCGCCAACCCATACGGTTGCCGCTTTCCTTACGGCGTTGCGCAGCCATAAAGCAGAAGGCGGGGTTGGCGCGCGCGGGGCACGGTACCGGCGTAATCTGGAGGTTCTGGTGGCGGGCATGCGGGCGCTGGGCTTTGAAACCCTGCTGGATGATCGCTGGTTGTCACCGATTATCGTGACCTTCTTTTATCCCGATGATCCGGCGTTTGTGTTTGACCGGTTTTATGCGCTGCTGAAGGAAAAAGGGTTTATTATCTATCCGGGGAAGCTGACGGTGGTTGGCAGTTTCCGGATTGGCTGCATTGGCCAGATGGATGAAAACGTGATGCAGGCCGTGGTCTTGGCCGTGCAGGATAGCTTGACAGAAATGGGGGTGGCGGATGCTTCGCCACCTCAACAGGCGCTGGCGGAACGATCCCGCTTGCTGGCTGAAATGAACGAATGATAAACGGGGAAAGGATACCCAAATGAACAGTGAATATGTATACGAGCGCAGCTATCGCGGGGGCGTTAAGGCGCTGGTTCTGGACTGGAGCGGCACGCTCGCCGATGCCTATGTGATTGCTCCGGCCGTTGTATTTGTCGAGGTGTTCGAAAAACAGGGCGTGCCGATTTCCATGGAAGAGGCCCGTGGCCCGATGGGGTTGCGCAAAGACCTGCATATCAAGATGCTGACCGAAGATCCGGCCATCGCCGCCCGTTGGGAAAAGGTCAAAGGTTCCAAGCCGACTCAGGCCGATGTGGATGCCATGTTTGCGGATTTCGTGCCGGCCCAACTGGAATGCCTGCGCAAATACACAACCCTGTTGCCCGGTGTGAAAGATGTCTGTCTGGATCTGCAAAAACAGGGGATCAAGATCGGCGCAAGCACCGGATTTGTGCGCTCCATGGTGGATATTCTGCACGAGGATTGCCAAAAACAGGGGCTGACGCTGGATGCGACCGTTGCCGGTGACGAGGTCATCAACGGGGCCCGCCCTGATCCGCATATGGTGTTCAGGAACCTTGATCTGATGAACATCAGCGACGTGAAATCCGTGGTCAAATGTGACGACACGGTTTCAGGTATTGGCGAAGCGTTGAATGCGGGCTGTTGGGGTGTCGGGCTGGTGCGTTATTCCAACTACATGAATATCAACTCGCTGGAGGAAGAAGCAACTCTGTCAGAGGTTGAAATGCAGCGCCGAATGGCCCATACCCGCAAAATTCTGGAACAATCCGGTGCCCATTATGTGATTGATTCACTGGTGGACCTGCCCGCAGTGATTGAGGACATCAATGCCCGTCTGGCGCGCGGCGAGAAGCCCTGATTGCCCCTAGGTACCCACGCCTCAGGGCGTGGGTTTTACCACATATTCCACCAATTCGTTGCTCTGGAAGAAGTTGAAATTATCATCGGCAATCAGGGTGACGCGAATGTCACCCTGGTCGTCTTGCCACACGGATATCCCTTCCAGGTTATCATGCCGGCCAACGGGTGTTTTCAGCAGGGTTTCCTCTTGGTCAAACCCTATTTCTGTCAGGCGAAACCGGCGTATGCGGGTCGAAAAACCGATGAGTTTCTGATAGTGGCGCTCCAGCAGGTAAAACCTGCCATCCGGTCCGAAATCTGCCCCAACAGCCAGATACTTGCCACGTCTGGGGATGGACAGGCGTTGATCCCATTTCCGGCCGTTGAAGCGGTATACCGGAAACGGACGGTTCAAATTGCCGGAACGTTCCGGAAGAGTATACAGGCGGCCACGCTGATCAATGGCCAGTGCCTCAAGGGATGAATTGTTTTGCATGCCTTGGAAATCTTTATGGCGCGGCAGCAGCAAAGACGGGGAATGCGTAGAGCGATAGGTGGCCACACGGTGAAAGCCTTCAAAAGAAACGTAAATGCGTCCGTCCGGATCGATGGCCAACCCTTCTGCATCCGCATTGCGGGGCTGCAGAGACAGGCCTTTGTGATTGCGGATCGGGGTCAGGGAAATATTGCGAACGGCCTGAATCTTGCGGTCTTTGCGTTCAATCACACCGCGCACAAACTGGCCCCTGTCAGAGGTCGCCAGAAAATCCTTGCCACCGGCGAAAATGTGCAAAGAGGAAAGCCCGCCAAAATCGGGGTTGTTGCTCGACATGGTGAAACGGGACAGGAATTGCAGCTCTGCCGATTGCACAGGCAAGGCGCATAGCACAACAGCAAAGAAAACCCGTAGTGCAGCGATCATTGGCTCTTGAGAACGCCCACGCATTGCCCGGGAAGGTCTGCCATCACATAATCCCGCGCACCACGTTTCTTTTTGCGTTTTTTCTTCTTCTTTTTCGGGTCGACTTTGACCGGTTTCAACGCGTCGGTTACCCACCAGTTCAGCGTTTTATCACAGCCATCGCCCCCCTTGGACAGCTGGGCTACTGTCGGTTTCTGGGTAACACAGCCACTGGCCCCGTCGGGGCATTTCAGGCGCACGTGAAAATGATAGTGATGCCCCCAATAGGGCCGGATTTTTTGTAGCCAATCGCGATTGCCGCGGGCGTTTTTGCACATCCAGATTTTGGCCGGTGCGGTAATGAAAATCCGGTCCACCCGAGGGTCAACGGCGGCAGTTTTCAGGACTTGCATGTGTTCCGCTGTCCAGTTGCCGTTTACGCTGCGCAAATCTTTGCTGCGCACGGATTTGGAGGATAGCTTCTCGCGCTCGGCACGGGATAAATCCAGCCGGCGCGGTGGGAGCAGCCACACATCCGCATCCAGACCCAGTTGGTGCGATTGGTGCCCCGATGTCATCGGCCCGCCGCGTGGTTGCGACATATCCCCGATGTATAAACCGGCCCAGGACGTATTCGCGGCAACTTTGGCGCTCAGCTCTTGCAGATAGGAAACCAGAACCGGATGGCCATAGCTGCGATTGCGCGAAAGGCGCATGGCCTGCCATGTGGGGCCGCTTTCGGGCAGTTGAGCCGCTCCGGCAAGGCAGCCTTTGGCATAGGAGCCAAGGGGGGCAGGCGATTGATGCGAAGGGGTTGTTTTTGCGCCAAACAGCTGATTTGCCTTGGGACCGGAGGCCGTGGAAATCCGTACGGCAGACTTCGAGGCCACCGGCGCGTCTGCCCTGTTTCCACCGCCACAGGCGGCAAGGGTCAGCAAGATCAGAACGGCAAGGCGCATCAGCGATATTCCTTTGCGGAGCGCACCCAGAACAACAAGGCCAGAC
>JALWOO010000436.1 GCA_027083485.1 Amylibacter sp.
GTCAGACCCTTTCTGCGTTGAACGCCACCGCGATGCCTTTCGCGCCATGATCCGCGATCATGTGGATCTGCTGTTCTGTAACGAACATGAAATGCAGGCCATGTATCAGGAAACCTCGCTGGAGGCCTGTCTGAAAGCCGCCGCCAAGGAAATCGACATTGTTGCCTGTACCATCGGTGAACGGGGCGCGCTTATTGTGCGCGGGGCGGAAACGGTTCACGCTTCTGCCGTGGCAACGGATGTGGTGGATGTGACCGGCGCAGGCGATATGTTTGCCGCCGGTTTCCTGCACGGGCTGGTCAACGGCAAAGACCTGCTGACCAGTGGTCGCATGGGCTGTGTTGCGGCGGCTGAAATCATCAGCCACATCGGCGCACGACCAGAAACGGACCTGAAGGAATTGTTCAAGGCCGAGGGTCTGTAGGCACCGTTTCAAGCTGCCTTTGCAACCCGTCCAGTATCAGATCAAGCCCGAAATCAAAGCGGGTTATCCCGTCGTAGTTTCCGTCGATAATTTCCTTGGCGGCCCCATGGACAAAGGGGTAATCCGTCTTGGAAATCATCGGCAGGAACCGCGCGGCGGCGGTTTTGTATTCGTCAGGCGCGACCGGATAATTCAGCTCTTGCAGGGTATAGCCGTAGATATGGCTGTCGATGGCGTTCTTGGCCCAATCGGCCTGTGCATAGCTGAAACCGGCGCTCACTAGACAGCCCACCGTGGCATTCAGATCGCGCAGGATTTCATCGCCCAGTGCGATTTTCGAAATCATCAGCGGCGGTGCCCAGCTGTGGCGCAAAAAGGCGTTGCGCATGGAATGGGCGCGCCGGCGCATCATTTCCTGCCAATTTCCCTGCGGTGACGGGGTTTCGAATTCCGCAACGATCCGGTCCAGCATCAAATCCAGCAACGCATCCTTGTTGGCCACATGGTTATACAGGGACATCGCCGTAACCCCGAGCCTTGCCGCCAGCTTGCGCATGGACAGGGTTTCGTATCCGGCCTGATCCGACAGGGCGATGGCTTTGGCGACAATCTTTTGCCGGGTCAGGGTTCGGGCCTGGCCCGGTTTGTTTTTTGGGTTTTTCGGCGTGCTTGACATATTTACGCTGTATATTTATTGATAGAGCAAGTCAAATATACAGCGTATATATAAGTCAGCCCAACCAAAGGAAACTGCCATGTCCCGCGCCGAAAAGATTTCAACCCTGTGGATTGTGGTTATGTTCAACATGGGTTTTGCCGATATCCTGTC